>NZ_JHEG04000001.1:306313-498784 GCF_000760695.4 Tolypothrix bouteillei VB521301
CGTTAAAAAATCAAACTATGTAACGACATATAAAATCAACAAAGAGCCTATGAATACGTCGTTCTAAGGTTTTTACAAAACTCAACATACATTGGTTTTATCGCGCCGACTTACTTATATTCGCTTTTCCAAGTTAACATCATAATCACTTTGCACTTCAATGTGGATTAAAATCCAAGCTTCTTTTTTGTCCAACAACCGAACTTTATACAGTTTATCAGCTACTCCATCTCCCGCTTGTGCTGAAGCGGTAATATTTTGAAGCTCTTTATCCAGAGATTCAGGAGGTTGTGTCCAATCAATTGCTGTGTGTGCTGAGGGGAAGAAAAAGGATAAGAAGTCTTCAAAATATTCGTTTAAAGCTTCTTTCCAGGATTTATCATAGTTGGCTCTTACTTCAGTCATTTTGCTTTTGGTAAATGATATTCACTTGAAAAAATTGGTTTTAGCTTAATATTTTAAGCCAGTAGCTGTCTGGCTTTAATAAACTTAATAATTATATTTTACTCTATTAAATTTTATTCTAATTTTCTAATTTTTTACTTTAAATTTATAATTAAAAAATTTATCTATTAATGATTCATACTAAACATTCTTAAGCTGCTTTATCAAAAAACTTATCAAGCTGCAGAAGAATTTTGGCTCAACCTAACTATCAAGAAGGCCATCCACAGACACAACACCTACAAACTTTCGCAAAACCCTATGACAAGCATCTACGGTTGTTTTTTTATTAGACAGAATTGGCTCTCCTGTTGCACCAACTTGTGTGACTCCTCGTTCACGCTAAAATTCATTTCCGGGTTCGCTAGTTACCTGGGCGTGGGAAACACGCCTGTAGATCTGGACTTACCGCTTACGCGGACTCAATTATAAAGAGGGTATAAGACGCGGATGTATAATACATTTGAAAGGTCGAGTTAAATGCAATTAGGATATGCCAAAAAATCACATAGTAAAGCTAACGCAAGAACAACATCAACAATTAGTTGAAATAGTGAAAAAGAAAATTTATTCTAATAGAGAGAAATAGGAAAATGATGCATGAAAATGAAGAACGAATCCTGAATTCATGGAACCAAAATGCCTTGTCCTGGACGCGGGTGATTCGGTACAATCAAATTGAAAGCAGGGTTCTTGTTACTAACAAGAGCATACTAGAGACTCTAACTGGGCTGAATCCGACAACTTTTTTGGATGTAGGATGCGGAGAAGGATGGTTGTGTCGCGAACTTTTTGCTAAGGGAATTGATGGGTGGGGCGTAGATGCTTCTTGCGCTTTGATTGAAGCAGCACGGGAATATGGAGATTCTCGCTTTCTTGTAAGTTTATACTCCGATCTGGGAACGCAAAAATTTGGTAACATCGATCGTTTTTCTTGCTTTATCTGTAACTTTTCAATTCTCGGACAAAGAGACTTGACTGATATCGCTGATGCCGGTCACCGTCTTCTAGAACCTTGTGGTAAAATCATCGTTCAAACACTTCACCCGTCTACTGCTTGTGGTGACACTGAAACCGCAGATGGCTGGAGGGAGACTTCGTGGCAGGAGATCGGAAACGAGCCATTTCACCCTGCTCCTTGGTATTACCGTACTGTTGAATCTTGGATTGAGGAATTTTGCACTCGCGATTACCGACTGCTGAATTTACGAGAAATGTACCATCCGGTAACTAACAAACCTATCTCAATCATTTTTGTTTTTGAGCGGAACTGAAGCGCAATTTTCATTCTTACTTGAGGCTGTGCAGGTGACACGCACTTGTATTAAATTCTGTTAAGTAGTGTCAAGAGCCATATCATGAAGTATATGTGTATTTGGAGCCAGCAATGCAAACTGTAGGGAAAGCCATCGAGCCGACCAAGCCAAAGGTAATTGCGATCGGGGGTGGAATAGGTGGTTTGACTTTAGCACGTGCGTGTCTTGACGTGGGAATTGAAGTGAAGGTGTACGAAAAGCGAGAACTTGACACCATGTTATCTGGACCTGGAGGTATATTTATTCAGCGTAATGCCATGCGGATTTATCGCCTTCTTTGGGGAGGCGAGATTTTCAACCGTTTTTACAAACAAGGAGGCAAAATTTTAAAGGGTGGGTTCTCTAGCAAAACTGGAGATCCTTTATACATTAACTCCCCAGAATTTGTGGGTGAAGAAGATTTAGGTGTATGTCTTCTCAGACCTGAACTGCAACGGATTTTATATGAGGCTTTACCTGAGGGAACAGTACAAACTGGTGTCGCCTTTAAAAGCTTTGAAGATACTGGAGATAGTGTAAAGGTTTACTTTCAAGACGGAAGTACAGACATTGGAGACATTTTAGTAGGTGCTGATGGTCTGTACTCAAAGGTGCGTGCTTGTCTGAACGGTAAAGAGTTTCTCGAAGATCCAGTTTATAGTGGTACGTGTTGCTGGAGGGGATACTTTAACAGAGGGAACATACCTCTAGATGCACAATATAGTTGGATGGAATACTGGGGTCAGGGAAACCGCTTTGGCTATTTTGATGTTGGCGGCGATCGAATTGCTTTCTATGCTTTTAGCCACAGCAAATCTGGTGGTAATGATGATGCAGTTGGCGGCTCCATTCAAGCATTACGAAAAATCTTTGCTGATTATGCCCAACCAGTACCTGCCATTATTGAGGCTCTAGACGATAAGAAGATTTACCGAGATGATATTTTTGATAGGGAACCTTTGGGTACTGAGTGGGGAAGAGGTCGGGTCACCTTACTTGGAGATGCTGCTCATCCGGTACAACCAAATTTAGGTCAAGGTGGCTGTATGGCAGTAGAAGACGCCTTTGAAATCGCTAAGTTACTAAATCTCAGTGCTAACTACAAGGCAATTCCGTCACTGTTGCGTCAGTATGAAAGCAGCCGCAGCCAAAGGGTGACTCGTGTCTTTAATGTATCCCGCCAAGTAGGTGCTCTCGGTCAAACTAACTCTTCTCTAGGATGTTTTTTTCGCAACTGGATTTACAAACTCACTCCAACGTGGCTGGGTGATTTGCAATTTAAATGGTTGTTTGATTACGAACCTTCATGGGAAAAGGTTCTATCTAAACTCGATCTATAATTTTTGGTTGCGATCGGGATTGGCAATTGAAATAGATAGCAAGCATCGGCTCTCTCCAATCCCAACACGCATACTTGTTATAAGTAATAATAAAATACAAAAGTTTACGGAGATGCGTGCAACTTGTAAAGTATCATCATACTGTATGCCCTGCGTGTCTGTAACGGGCAAAACACCCGTTCTACAAGTTTTTTGTATTACAAAAGTTCGAGAAATCGATCTACACTTATGCGGGCTTGTTTCAAAATACGAGCCAGAGTTGAACGTTTAACGGGGCGATGAGCTGGAACTGTCAATTTGAGAACTTCATCAGATAGTTCTTTTTCTAATCGAATGTGACTCCCTCGTTGACGAACGACTACCCACCCATCTCGTTCCAAAGCAGCAATAATTTGTTGATATGGAACGCTAGGAACCTTACTCATAGGACTAACTCTCGAATGATAATGCCTTCTGTTGAAGAAACTTCGTCTTCTACAGGCTCAAGGTAAAGTTCTATAGCTTCTTGAATATTTGCTAACGCTTCATCAATATTCTCACCTTCACTAATACAACCAGGTAACGAAGGAACATAAACAGTGTAGCCACCTTCATCACTAGGTTCAAGAATAACTCTGAGTTTCATATTTTTATGAGAGTTAAACAATCTATTGGTATCATAACAAAGAGCAATCTTGGGACATCTGTATGGTTTGAGTAGTAATCAACTAAGAAGGATTACAGAAACGGTTTTGGGATCGCATAAATTTATAGCTTTTCTGAGACTGCTGAGGATAAATTTATCTGCGTCTATCCACGTTCATCTGCGGTTAATTCTTTTTTCCTGTATCTGAGCAAAGTAGTAACTGCTATATCTTACTGGCGGTGGAGCCTCTCATAAGGCATTACCAGGCGGAGCCACCGGATCGAGATGGTCTGGATCTTGGTTACCAGTCAGCGATCGCGCGATCGCCGACTGGTGACTTCTCACCGGTCACTGCTATCCCATCATATTTAGGGGATCGACATCAATTGTGAAACTCACTGACTTTTGGCGGCAAAGTTTATCTATCTCCTCCCAGTCTGGCAGATAGGGCGGTGTTTCGGGAGCGAGCTTTAGCAAAATTTGCCAGCGGTAGCGATTGGCTACTCGTAAAATACTCGCCGGTACGGGTCCTAAAATTTCTAACCCTTCTTGTGGCGGTAAAATTGCTGCTACGACTTTTGCTGTATTCTCAACTTGAATTGGGTCGGTACTGCTCAAGCGTAATAAAATTAACCTCCCATAGGGTGGGTAATTGAGTGCTTGCCGTTGTTCTAGTTCTTCATTTACAAAGGAATGGTAATCGTGATTTTTTACCGCCTCGATCGCGGGATGTTCTGGAGTATATGTTTGGACTATAACTCTTCCCGGTTCTTCTCCCCGACCAGCACGCCCTGCAACCTGAGTCAGTGTTTGAAATGCTCTTTCGCTAGCACGATAGTCTGATAAATGTAGCAACCCATCTGCAGAAACAACTCCCACAAGTGTCACTTGTGGCAAATCTAAACCTTTGGTTAGCATTTGCGTACCCACCAACAGATCGGCTTCTCCATTAGCAAATTGGGTAATGAGGTTGCGGTGTGCGCCTTTGTTTCTTGTCGTGTCGCTGTCAAAGCGGATGCAGCGCAAGTCGGGAAATTGTTTGGCTAATTCTTCCTCAACTTTTTGGGTTCCACTCCCAAAAAATTTCAAATAGGGAGAACTGCATTCCGGACAACTTCGGGGATGCGATCGCGTGTAATTACAATAATGACACCGCAAGACTGGCGTTGCTTCTTCCGTGTAGTGATATGCCAGTGATACATCACAGTGAGGACATTCTATAACAAACCCACAACTCCGACAAGACACAAAAGTACTGTGTCCCCGTCGGTGAATAAATAAAATTCCTTGTTGGTTGCGTTCTTTGAGTTGCTGTAGTGCTTTTTGCAGGGAACGACTAAATATGGAACGATTTCCCTCTTGCAATTCTCGCCGCATATCCACAATTTCTACGGGTGGTAAAGGGCGGGCGTTGATGCGTTGGGGGAGAGAGAGGTAGTGGGTAGGGAGTAGGGAGTGAGGGAGTGAGGGAGTGAGGGAGTGAGGGAGGGATAATTCTCCCTTGTCTCCCTTGTCTCCCTTGTCTCTAACATCTACCCAAGTCTCTAAAGAAGGTGTTGCGGAACCAAGAATGAGAGGACAATTTTCTAATTCTGCTCTCCACTGAGCGACGGTACGGGCGTGGTAGGTTGGGGCGGGAGAATCTTGCTTGAAACTGCTATCGTGTTCTTCATCGAGGATAATTATGCCTAAGTTTGGTAATGGGGCGAATACGGCGCTTCTCGTACCTATGACGATCTGGGGTTCTCCTGCTAGCATGAGCCGCCAGGTATCATATCTTTCTCCTGCAGAAAGGGCGCTATGGTAAACAAGTACGGGTGAGGTTCCGTTGACTCCTACACTAAAACGAGCGCGAAAACGATCCGTTAACTGCGGCGTGAGTCCGATTTCCGGGACTAGAACGAGGGCTGATTTTCCTTGAGCTAACACTGGAGCGATCGCCTGCAAATAAATCTCTGTTTTTCCGGAACCTGTAACTCCGTGTAAGAGTACTTTAGCATATCCGTTCAAACGAGCGATCGCATCTAACACTTTTGACTGATCGGGTGTTAATATCTTTGTTTGTTCTGTTCCTCGCATCCCTCCAACAGGAGAAGAACTTTCTGTTCGCAATACCTCCCTTTCTTGGATGACAACATAACCTTTTTGTTCTAAATTTTTAAGGATTGTAGAGCTTGTGTTACTAATTTGCAATAATTCATTTTGCCATAACTCGCCCCCTCGTCTTCTTAAGACTTCTAGCACTTCTCGCTGGCGAGAGGTTAAATCTCGGTCAAACACATTTCCCACTAGGGTGACTGCTTTTTCGTATTTGGGCCGAGCTAATTGTGGAGGTTCTAAATAACTTTCTACCAAACCTCGTCGTAACAATTCTTTGACTGCTTTGTGAGCGCTTGGAACTTGACGCTGAAGATATACAAAGCTATAGTCTCCATTTATCTGTTCTTGAAGAAGTTGCAATATTTTATTTGCAGTTTTATTACTGATATTACCAACTGACTGTTGAAATATTAATAATGTCAGCAAGTGCTTATTCTCAATAACCTTTAATAAATAAAAATGGCTTGGGAAAGAATGAGACTTTTGTACATTGGTAAAACTCAGAATTGGACGGGAAACATCTATCGGGTATTTCTCTACCACAGTGTTTGTTTCGGTAGAAACTGCTGCGCCTGCAACAGTTAAACGAATACGTCGCTGCGATCGTCCCAACAAGCCTGGAGGTAGAGTCATGCGAACCACTTCAATCAAGCGCGTACAATAGTAAGATGCAACTCGATTTACCAGTTCTGTGTATGCCAATGGAAAAAAGCCCGCACTGACCACTTCTTCCACATCACGAATTTTTTCCAGTGGTATATCCGCTGGAGGTTGTGTTAGAAAACGAATGGCAACTCCCCCTATCAATTGAGACCCAAATGGCACGCTTAAAATGTCCCCAGGTTTTATTGCCAATTGTTCTGGCGCTCTATAAACGTAAAGCTCCGAACCAGATGGACTATCTACCAACACGTCTATCCAGCGATCCCTATTGATTTGTGTATTATAGGATTTGCCTGGTTCAGCAACCGTCATAGGGAGCAAACTAACATCATTCACATACATAATCTTTGCTTGGGAGGAGTCTAAATAATATTCGTCCATCTGTTTTGTTTATCTTAACCTTGCCAACTGACTCTAACTGTTTGCAACCCTTTCATCAAAAATGTAATTGGCAATACTGTCCTAAGACATAATACTTGATAAGTTTCCTCTTATGTAATCCGGTAGATAAATTTATCTCTACTTTAGATAGCGGTAAATAAACGGATGCCAGTTCGGATCAAAATAGGCAATCTCCACTTTTTTCGCTTAATTTTCTCCGGATACTAAATGGAAAAGAAGCCTTTTCCGCCTAATGATAGATATTCAACCCTTGAAGTCTGTGAGATCCTTTATCAGAGATGTCATTGCTAAAGTTTTTACCGCTCAATGTGGTGCCACCAGGGGGAAGCTAACAGCAATGCAAGATCCTGCACAAAAAAGCTTAGATATCTTATGGTGGTTACCCAAGCAGAAAAAGTCAATTTTTTTAGAAAATCATATGAAGATTTAAGGATCGCTCGGTAAAAAGATAAATTATGTAAAAATAAAAAAAATTTAATTGAGAGGGGGTTTGAAATAGCTTCTTTTTAAGAAAAAATGAGAAAGATATATGTCAGTGGTCTGACGGAATATCTATAAAGCGTAATAGCGAAATAAGTTTAAGAAAGTATCTAGTTGTAACCAAAAGATGAAGACAACTCTATGGTTTAAGTGTTAAAGATGAAGTATGAAATAAGTGCTGTCAATTAAAAAAACAGTTTGTATGCTAGTGTTCCCTATAAATTCTTCATACTTCAACCTTATTCCCTACCTGTGACACCCTCGCTAGAGTTGTTAGCTTAAACAATTTAACTAAAGAGGGAACTTTTGGTAATGACAAGCAGATACTCAACTTTTACCAACCATATAGATACTGGTAAAGCTTTATATTTTGCACTTAAAACTCACCCCTAAGTGCGTATCTCACTGAAAAAAGAGAACAAGCATTCCTAAGCATCTGTCACTATCACATTAATTATGTACCTATGTACCAAACAGAGCAACAAACCCTAATAGAAACCATGAATATTGCTGACTTAGGCACTATCGAATTGGAAACTGCTACTGATAATGAAGAATTAGCTTTCAATTTAGATGCAGTAGTAGACGCCGCAATAGATGCAGCAATAGAAGCATCCGGAATCGCAGACAATTTAGAAACCGAAGACCGAGACGGAGACGGCATGGCAGCAGCACGTCCTTCGGGGTATAATAAAACCGAGTATGATGATGCTGTAGGTGCATTTTTTAAAGAAATGGCGCGTTACCCACTGCTTAAAGCAGATGAAGAGGTGGAATTAGCGCGTCGAGTTAGATTTTTAGAAGAATTTAGAGATTTACAAGCTTCTTTACATAAAAAACTGGGATATCAACCGGGTAAGTCATTAGTCGCAGCCCAATTAGGGATGACAGAAAAACAACTAGAAAATCGCTTATACCAAGGTCGGGTCGCGAAACGCAAAATGATTCGCTCAAACCTAAGATTAGTTGTTTCCATCGCCAAACGCTACTTAAATCGCGGAGTTCCTTTCCTGGATCTCATCCAAGAAGGTGCAATGGGATTAAATCGTGCAACAGAAAAATTTGATCCCGATAAAGGGTATAAGTTCTCTACCTACGCCTACTGGTGGATCAGACAAGCCATTACACGGGCTATTGCCAACGATGCGCGAACAATCCGCTTACCCATTCATATTGTTGAAAAACTTAATAAACTCAAAAAAGCACAAAGAGAACTCAAGCAAAAACTTGGTCGCAATCCTACAGAGTTGGAGATGGCGGAAGCTTTAGAAATTCCCGCACCACAACTACGCCAGCTTCAACAATTACGACGTCAAGCCCTTTCTCTCAATCACCGTGTTGGTAAAGAAGAAGACACGGAACTTATGGATTTACTGGAAGATGAAGACAACCAATCTCCAGAAGCAAAAATGAATGAGAGTATGATGCGCCAAGAAATCTGGGAAGTTTTGGGTGATGTGCTGACTCCAAGAGAAAAAGACGTTATTTCTTTGCGTTATGGGTTAGTCACTAGCGAACCCTGCACTTTGGAAGAAGTAGGGAATATGTTTAACCTCTCCCGTGAAAGAGTTCGACAAATCCAAAGTAAAGCCATGCGGAAGTTGCGCCGTCCTCATATCGCTAAACGTTTGAAAGGGTGGTTAGTCTAGTCAGAAGTCAGAAGTCAGAAGTCAAAAGTCAAAAGTCAAAAGCAAATATTGACTAATGGCTATTGACTGTAGACTATTGACTGTGGATAACTGACTATGGATAACCAACAAATGAGCGCAAATACCAAACTGGTCTTACGTTTTGCTGAACCAACGGATTGCGATGCACTGTTTGAATTAGTTAAAGCGCTAGCAGAATACGAAAAGCTATCTCACGCTGTCACAGGCAATGCTTCCTTATTAAAAGAACACCTGTTTGGAACGCCAAAATACGTAGAGGCAATAGTAGCAGAATATGCGGGGCAAACTGTAGGGTTTGCCCTATTCTTTTATAATTATTCAACATTTTTAACAAAGCCAGGAATATATCTGGAAGATTTGTTCGTTCTACCGGAGTACAGAGGACAGGGTGTAGGAAAATCTTTGCTGACAAAAGTTGCTCAGATAGCTGTAGAAAGAGGTTGTGGACGATTGGAATGGAGCGTTTTAGATTGGAATGAGCCAGCTATTGCATTCTATCGCCGTATGGGAGCCAGCATTTTGGATGATTGGCGAATTTGCCGTGTCACGGGAGAAGAGTTGACTCGCTTAGGTGGTAAATAGAGTATAAACCCTTCTAGTTTGACAGCTTGTCTTTTGACAATAGCTCTTACCATCCGTAAGGATACATATGCTCTGACAAAAGTGATTGTTCTTTATACATTCATAGCTGTAATTGTCAAGAGCATGAATTGATAATTTGGTGTGGTGAGGCAAACAATGAAATTGGGTGTTCTAGTTTTCCAAGTGATATTAGCTAATCTGGCTTTGGCTTCTGTTAGCGTTGCGGAAGATCTTAAGTTGTCTAAACAACAGACAGTTGTATATAAAACCTCAGATATCCCATATTTAAACGAGATAGAACACCCATTAACTAGTGCAAAATTACTCATAACTCAAACACCAACAACTCCAACCAAAACTCCTCAAACAACTGACGATCGCAACTCTCCTACAGAAGAAGAGTCAGAACCTAGCAATAATAATGATGAAGCCGACATCATTATAGATGTGACGGGAAAAGAAGACAGTCTCCCTCAATCGACTCCAACATATGTCATTCCAAAAGAGGAGATTCAAAAACAAGGTGCAACCAGTGTTGCGGATGTTTTAAAAAAATTACCGGGGTTTGCTATCAATGATGCGGGTTATGGTGCTGATATCCATACTGGTACTTACTACCGAGGCGCTTCCATCAATCAATCTGTCTTCTTAATTAATGGCAGACCTATTAATAATAATGTCAATACCTATCACGGAACAACAGATCTCAATAGTATCCCTGTTGAATCTATCGAACGCGTAGAATTATACAGCGGTGCAGCTTCTACCTTATATGGTTCCTCAGCCTTTGGAGGGGTGGTTAATATCATTACCAAACAAGGCGATATTGTTCCTCGATTGAATGCAGCTGCAGAATTTGGTTCTTTAAATCTCAATAACCAACAATTTAGTTATGCAGCTTCAATTAATTCTTTAAGATACAACTTTAGCTTTGAAAGGTTTTTTGTTGATAATCGTTATCGCGTTCCCGTCGGTGCAGCAAATCGCGACAGTCAAGGATACTTATTTAACGCAGATACATCAACAAGTACTTACTTTGGAAGTCTTGCTTTAGATGTAAATAAAAAGAACACTGTTAGTTTAGATGTGACTAAATTAAGCAGTCGTAGGGGATTGATTTACTTTGGATTTCCTTTACAGCGCGATCGCTTAGACCATGATGGGTTAAACATTGGTTTATCTTGGAGAAGCCAACTGAGTAATGATAATAGCTCTATTTTGACAACCTCAATAGGCTACAACCAAGATTACTTCAACACTTACGGTCCTAGCAACCAGTTTTATCGTACTGGAACGTTAGATACTCAACTTCTTTCCGCTAGAGTCGATCATGATTGGCGGATAACAGCAAATAATAAACTGCGATGGGGCTTGGATTTGAAAAATACTTGGTTGACTGGAGATATATTAAGTACAGTTCCCGATCGGGTTGCTTTGAATGAAACTCAGAATAGAAGTTTATTAAACGCAGCACTTTTCGCCGTTACGACTTGGAATATCAGCGACAATTTTTTATTAGATGTAGGGCTGAGACAAAGTTTTGACAGTCAATTTGGAAACTATCTCAATCCTAGTGTGGGATTAAAATACGATATTAATTCAATCCTTTCTTTTCGAGGAAGTTGGGCTGGAGGACAGCGCAATCCCGGACTAGACCAGTTGTATGTCTATGATACAGTGCATGGTTGGTCACCCAATCCCAATCTAGAACCAGAAACTGGTTCTTCTTGGACTGCGGGAGTAGATGTGAGATTCTCTGAGAGTTTGACAGGTCAATTTACTTACTTTGGAAGTAGTCTAGATAATCGATTGGGAGTTATACAAGGAAGATGGGCAAATATTGGTTTAGTGGACACGAATGGTTTAGAAGCAGCCCTGAAGTGGAAAGTTGGTTCTGGTTGGTCAACATTTCTCAATTACACGTACACAGATGCACAAATCAAAACAGGAACGGAAAGAGGATTGCAATTAGGTATGCTCCCTTACTCTGTAGCGTCTTTTGGTCTCGGTTACGAAAGTAAAGGTTGGCAAGCAAATTTGTACGCCACTTACTACAGTGGTGCGCGTCGAGCATTCTTTACAAGACCGGGAGATAAAATTACAGATTTCAGTCCATCTTTCTTTAATTTAGATTTTAGCGCTCGCATTCCGATTACGAGAACTTTGGGATTAACTGTTTATTTAGAAAATTTATTTGATGAAAAATACGAGCGCGTAAATCGTACTTATAGTCCTGGTTTTACCTTCCGTATGGGTTTGTCATCTAATATTTAATTGAATTTTAGAAACTGGGTATTTAGTTCCCAGTCCTGATGACATATTTAAAAGTGATGTCAATCGCTTGTGCTGCTTTAACCAAATTTTGCAAGCTTCTGTAGTCAGTTGTACATCTTCAGCAGTTAAAACCTCATCCGGTGTTTCGGATGCTAAAATCTTAGCAACTCGTGCAGCATGAGAGTAACTCACTCCGTGTTTGACAAGCTCTGTGTGAAATAATCGTTCTTTCTCTTCAACTGAGATAGATAATACTCGATGCATGAATCAGAAATAGCAAATGAGTAACAACTTTGAGGTTACTCGATTAACAGGAAAGACCGCCACCCGCTTTAAGGTACAAAAACATTTGACTCATCTTACTACTTTCGGTAAATTATAATCTTTCTTATGAGAGCCAAAATTGACAACGAAGTTCTTTTTCTTCACCATGAAGACGTGCCAGAGTATAAGAAGGGCGGGTCTGTTGTTAGGAATAGCTATTTTTGGGCATTGCGTTCTATTGCTGGTAAAGCTTCGCGTTATAAAGATTGGGAATACGAGTCAGAGGTTTGGTTTGCACTCACGCGAATGCTCTTATCTTTTGCTGAATCCAGGTATTTAGGTTTGAGCGAAACAGTTCTGGAATTTCCCTTGTCTCAAGGGGAAATTCCTGAGGTGCTGCGTCCTATATCTACTTGGGAATAAAGTTTGGGAAGATGGCAAAGAGCACTTTAAAGGAAAAATGAAGTTAAAATCTCAATACAAGAGACCAAATTTCAGATTACCAAAAAAAAATGAGTGTCAATTTAGCCCAGCAGGTTCGCGAACTGCAAACTACCCTAACAAAAATGCAAGTGACACTAGATGCGATCGCTGATGCCATAGTATGGGTAGGGCAAAATGGACACGTCCAATGGTGTAACTCTAGCTTTGAGCGCTTGGTAAAACAACCGCATAAAAGTATTTTAAATCAGCCCTTAAATGACTTGTTACTTTTGAAGCAAGCAGGGCAAGAAATTGGTTGGGAATTTTATCCTTGTGCTGGAATTTTCGCCGGAAATTACGAACCAACAGAATACGAGCTTGACCGGGGCGAATGTGTAAAAGTGCTGCAATTCTTTGGTCATTGCTTGAATCTTGCAGAAGAAGACAAAATTGCCATACTGACTATTCGAGATGTAACACAGCAAAAGCATTTAGAAGCAGAACACAGACAAGTCATGCGGGAACGCGAGGAATCCCTATCACAGTTAAGAGCAACCCTAGATTCTACAGCAGATGGAATTGTGCTTGTAGATTTAGAGGGAAATACTCCGGTGTACAACCAAAAGATTATGCAGATGTGGTCATTACCAGAGTATCTCATGTTACCCGGACGCGGACAAGAACGAGTGCGGTTTATAGCCGAGCAAGCAAAAGATCCGGAAGCATTTCTTGGCAAAATTCGGGAACTGTGTGTGAACCATCCAGAAACATCAGTCCTAGATATCGTAGAATTAAAGGATGGTCGGGTCGTCGAGCGTTACTCCCAACCCCAGTGGCAAGGCAATCAGATTATTGGGCGTGTTTGGAGTTTTCGAGATGTAACCGAACGCATCAAAGCAGAGCAAGCCCTACTTCGCGATCGCGCTTTACTGCAAGCGTCTACAGAAGCAGGTATGGACGGAATTTTGGTCATTGATGAAAATCGAAAAGTAGCACTATACAATCAGCGCTACTGCCAAATATGGCAAATTCCAGAAGCAATACTCCAGTCTAGCGATTCCCAAAAACTGTTGGAACTATTGCTAGATAAGCTAGAACAACCCCAGGAGTTCGTTAATAGAGTAGAGTACCTCTACAATCATCCCGAAGAGACTTGTCATGATGAACTGACGCTCAAAGATGGACGAACTTTAGATAGATACAGTACGGCTGTGCGATCGCCTCAAGGAGAGTATTACGGCAGAATTTGGTATTTCCGAGACATTACTGAATGTACCAAAGCAGAGAAAGCTTTGCAGCAGAGCGAATCAAAATTTCGTACTATCGTAGAAACAGCCAACAGTATTATTTTACGTTGGGATAGAAAGGGAAACATTAAATTTTTAAATGAATACGGTCTGAGGTTTTTTGGCTTTAATATTGACGAGATTAAAGGACGAAATGTTGTAGGAACAATTGTTCCCGAAACGGAAACATCCGGGCGCGATTTACAGGATTTAATGGATGATATTTGCCACCATCCAGAAAACTATATTTTTAACGAAAATGAAAATATTTGTAAAAATGGAAATCGGGTTTGGATTGTTTGGGCAAATAAACCCATATTAGATGAGCGTGGTCAATTAGTAGAAATTCTCTCAGTAGGAACAGATGCTACAAAACGCAAACAAACAGAAGAAGCACTACGCCGCAGTGAATTGAAATACCGCCGGATCTTTGAAAACTCTTTAGTAGGAATTGGTCGTTCCCGTCTTCAGGATGGGCTGTTTTTGGATATCAATCAACCTTGCGCGGAAATTATCGGATACAGTAGCGTGACAGACCTCATCGGTAAACGTTATGCTCCTGATTTTCACGTTGATTCAGAGATCCGTCCTTGGATATTAAACCAACTGCAACAGCATGGTGAAGTTCGCAACCTTGAAATTCAATTGCGCCGTCAGGATGGATCGATCGCTTGGGGTTTAATGTCTGCTAGGATCAACGCTGAGGATTCCTGCTTGGAATTTATGATTGCTGATATTAGCGATCGCAAGCGCCTTGAAGAAGAACGCCAGCATGCAGAACTAGAGCGCAAAAAAGCTGATGAAGCCCTGCAAACTCGGGTGCGAGCAGAAAGTCTACTCAGTAGTATATCCCGGCAATTCATTGACCGGGAGTTCAACACGGCTATTACTTTTACCCTAAAAGCCATCGCCCAATTTATTGGTGCAGAACGAGCGTGTATTTTTGAGTATACAGAAAACCAAAGCCAAGTAGGGTTAATTTATGAATGGTCTCTACCCTGCATTCAACCATTGTCCCTCAGCGGACAAGGCGGGGCTGTGGAACGTTTTTCTTTATTGTCTGAAATTTTACATAACAAAGCTTTCGTAGTCAATTGCGTTACCGAACTGCCAAAGAACTCAACGGAAAGAGCACTATTTGAAAGTCACTCAATTCAGTCTGTTATTGCAGTACCGATGACTCACAAGGGTTCTGTCGTTGGGTTTCTAGGGGCTGATGTTGTTAACTATTCTAAAAACTGGAGCAAAGAAGATATTAACTTACTAAAACTAGCAGGTGAACTGATTGCAATTGGTAAAGCAAGACATCAAGTAGAAGAAGCCCTGAGAGTTGCTAAAGAAGCGGCTGAAGCTGCTAACCGAGCCAAAAGTGCTTTTTTAGCAAATATGAGCCACGAACTTCGCACGCCTCTAAATGCCATTCTTGGTTTTGCCCAATTAATGGAGCGAGATACTGCTTTAACAACCAAGCAACGGGAATCTTTAGCTACTATCAATTGCAGTGGCGAGCATCTGCTTAACCTGATAAATGATGTGTTGGAGATGTCTAAAATTGAAGCCGGACACAGCGTTCTTCATCCCGAACCCTTCGACCTACATCACTTATTACAAACACTACATGAAATGTTTCTACTGCGAACACAAGCAAAGCAGTTACTCCTTAAGTTTGAAATCGCTTCCGATGTTCCTCAATACGTATATACGGATCAAGGCAAACTCCGCCAAGTTCTTATTAACTTACTCGGTAATGCTGTTAAATTTACCCATACAGGAGAAGTGACACTGCGTGTGAAGTTGGGGATTGGGGACTGGGGCATGAGGGCTGGAGACAAGGGAGATAAGGGGGACATACTAAGAAATAATGCTCGATCCCCAATGCTCAATCGCCAATATTCAATCGCTTTTGAAATAGAAGATACCGGGCGGGGAATTGCACCCGAAGAAATGGAACATCTCTTTCAACCTTTTGTCCAAACAACAAGCGGGACTCAAGCAAAAGAAGGAACTGGGCTGGGGCTGACAATTAGTCGCGAGTTTGCACGGTTGATGGGGGGAGATATTTACGCCGAAAGTACCCCAGGGCAAGGAGCAATTTTTCGATTTAAGATACAATTGACATTAGCAGAGCCACAAGAAGTTACAACACTATCAACTCGCGGGCGCGTTCTCCAACTAGCACCCAATCAACCAAAATATCGTATTTTAGTTGTTGATGACCGTCGTGAAAATCGGGATCTGATCGCCCAACTTCTCAGTCTTGTAGGGTTTGATGTTCAATGTGCTACTAACGGACAAGAAGCGATCGCTTTATGGGAAACTTGGCAGCCACATCTCATTTGGATGGATATGCGAATGCCTGTCATGAACGGCTATGAAGCAACTGCGGAGATTCGGCGCAGAGAACAGCAATGGGAAACACAGCAACGGGGGCTAACAACTTTCAATTCCCAATCACTGACTCTCAATCCCCGATCTCAAACCACCATCATTGCTCTTACCGCAAGTGCTTTTGAAGAACAACAAGCAAATATCTTGGCTGTAGGCTGCGATGATTTAGTTCGCAAGCCATTTCGAGAACAGGTTATTTTTGAAAAAATGGCTCAATATTTAGGTGTTCGCTATCTTTATGCCAAGGAGCCAGAAAAAGTCACGATACAGGCAAAGGGAAATAGAAAAGCAGAACAAAGTCTTAAAGTTTCAGATTTAAATAAAATAATGCCTTCTGAATGGACCTTACAATTACATCAAGCTGCGATCGAAGTTGATGGAAATCGAATTGCTCAACTTCTAGAAGAAATTCCTGAGACTCATTCAGAAATAGCAGGGATTCTTACAGAGTTATTGCGTCACTTTTGCTTTGATGAAATTCTTAATTTACTTGAAGTCAGTGACGCCAAAGATTAAGGTCGCGATCCCGACTTATTAAAGAAGTCGGGGATCGTGCAGCCCCTTATGATTCATAAAACTTACTGCTACCTCCCCCTACTTCTGATTCTCAACCTTATGGGTATTCTTGGCATAACAAAGGAAGAGGTTTGACGAAATTGCGTTCCTAAGCCTAAATTTACGTGTTGCTTGTATATGTACCAAGTTTCTTGTCTGCCTTCATTTTGGCGATTGCGACACTTAACAGGCGGTTCTTGAAGAGTCACTTCCCAGTAATCTTCAGGTCGTTCAATATTACCCAAGTAGGGTGAGTTTCCATTCGTGATTTGAACGGGAGTTAAATTATCAGGTTCTCTATAAGACAAAGCAACCAGTCTCTCGTTGTAGCTAGCGTGGCACTTTGCTCTTTGGGAGTCGTAAATTTCAGGAGATTGTCTGTACCAATTTCTTTGTTTTTTTAAATAAGTCCCTTGATAAGCAGTGACTCTAAAGGATATGGGAGATTCCCTTGGAGTCGTTTGAGATGACACACTAGTAGGGATTGCAGCACCTATTACACCACACGCCGCAGCCAAACAAAAAAGCAATCTTTTAGGGTAGATTTTGGTACTTTTTATATTCATAAACAAATTTTTAAAATATGCAAATTCTTTTTACCTGTCTTGTTTGAGCACAAGTAAAGACAGAGTAGTTTGGATGAGTTAATACATGACTACACACCCAAACAGCATATTTTCCGAAAAGAACTCGATCGTTGACCGGGTAACCAATCACGGTTGACCGATCGCCGAAGGCTGTTAAGAATCTTTACATACTCGAGCTGGTAATATTTGACTGTAGCGGCGAAACTCTGCAAGATACTGCTCTAAAACAACAAATTGAGGTAAATTCAGGCTGTAGTAAATCCAACGTCCTTCTTGACGTGCTCGAACCAAACCTGCTTCCCTAAGATTTTTAAGATGGAAAGACAGTTTTGACTGGGTAACTCCCAAGGTATCGCATAAGTCACACACACAAAGTTCTTTATCTCGCAAGAGTTCCACTACATTAATCCGTATAGGATCGGAGAGAGCATGGAAACCCGCAACAACAACATCTGAAGTAGCAACTGAGGAGCTTTGCATCAATTTATTTTGATAGAGATATCTATTTCTATTTTGAACTAGAACTAGCGATCGCTTCTGCTTAATTATTGCGATCTTACTTACAGTTTGAGATTCATGCCTACGAGTGGAGTTTTGATGCTGTAGGTGAGGCAGTATTTATGTACTTAAATATTCCTTATTAATAGAAAAATAACCGCCTTGAAAGGGCTAGGGCGTATTTTCAAACGACTTGATTGATGGTTTTAATTGCCATATCCAACCAATCAATATAGGTCTGCTCTTGTCTTAGCACGAGTTCCAGTACTAACCTTTGCATAATCCGTTCGCGATGGTTAGCAAAATCCTCAATCGGTGGTAGCTCGAGTGCTTTACATTCATCTAGTTTTTCACACCGCACTGCTCGTTGTTGCTCTAACAGTTTAATAATGGCTTCATTTGATAACTGAGCGGCAAAATACATCTGAATGAGTAAAGGATCTCGCACAGTAGGTAGAAGTTGAGCTTCTTGAAGCCATCGTGTTAATTCTGCTTGTCCTGCTTCCGTCAAACGGTAAACTTTACGATTCGGGCGATCGCGTTGAATCTCAACTGTACAGTTAATCCAACCCCGTTGTTCCAGTTTCTCCAAAGTTCTGTAAATCTGTGCTTGGTCGGCTGGCCATAAATGGGCAATAGTGCGATCGAAGCAGCTTGTTTTGAGGTCGTAGCCAGTCATTTCTTCTTGCTGAAGCAGACCCATAATTGCATATGCCAGAGACATAATACGGTTTTCCGAAAAATAATGTTCGCTTAATGACACTGTCATTTAATATATATGTTTGCGCTAATATAAGATTAATCATATATAAAGTATATCACTCTAAAAATGAACTAGTTGTTCGCACGGGCTGTTTGTCACGAACACCGAAGCTGAAATCAAGAGAGCATTTGCAGATTATCGTAACGGAAGGATGGGTACTATTAATGTCTGACAACCTTTTACAACCAACACTTCAACGTTTGTCCCTTCTGCGTGGCAAACTGCTCGACTTACACAAAATCTTGCTTGATGCAGAACGCACGACTTACGAGCAAGTTCGCGGACGGGTGTCTAGAGGAGAACTGCTACAACTCCTAATTTCTAACGAGCAATTTGCTTGGTTGCGTAACATTTCTATGTTAGTAGTAGAAATCGATGAAGCCTTAAATGCAGATGAACCAATTACCTTGGAAGATGCTCAAAGTTTGCTGGATAGTGCTCGCCAGCTGCTGACACCTGCTGAGGATGGCAATACCTTTGAGAAAAAGTACTACGACTCTCTCCAAAGCGAACCTGATGTTGCACTAGCACATGCAGAGATAACACAAATTCTTGCTCAGAAATAATGGGTTTAAGACCCTTAAATCAGAGATTTAAGGGTCTTAAATTAAAGGGGGATTCGCCCCCTTTAATTACCCACAATTCAAACTGTAAGGTATATGGTTTACCAAGATAAGTTTGCTACAGCCTTTTGTCTCAAACCAAAACTATACCGGGTTGTTTGGATGTTCGTTATGGAGTGAAAAGGTCGCTCAAGGGAGTTGAAAAACCCTGGTGCTCTTAAGAAAATAACATGACCGGGCGTGCTGTCAATTTCCATTGAATTTTTACCAGAGCGATCTGCACACAAGCTAAATTCTCCAGCTCCTGCTATATTAAAAATGCAAACTAGGTTAATTGTGCTTAATCTGTCCCGATGCGGCGTGATACCCAACTCCCCTGGCTCGTACTTTTGCAGCACCATTTTATGAAATTCTAAAGGGGTCGTGAAAGGATAGGGAACAACAGTGCTGAACTGTTCTACCAGGAGGGATTGAAATGCTTCTTTTAATTTCAAATACAATGATGAAGATGGAAACGCATCAAATGAACTGTATTGCTGTCTAACAATGCGAGAACCCGTTCCCACAACCTCAGTTTTTTGCGTGTAAATGTAGCTTTGAGCTTCTTTGAAAAGAGCCAATCGGGTTGTTTCGTCGAGCATGGGTACAGACATCGCCCCGACTGTCGAGAGTTCCTTTATCAAGAGATGAATATCAAAGTGATTTAGATAGAAGAAGACAGCCTCCTTTTGCAAGCTATTAGATAAATATTAGCTTACAAAAATTTGAACAGATGGGGTTTCAAGCTGTCAAAATCGGATTTATTTTACAGAAAACCCGCGACGTGTAGGCTTAAGAGTCGCAAACTCTACTTGAAAAGTTACGCGATCGCTCATTCCACCACTGCTTGCTTCCAACACCCACCGACCGGGACGCATATTCCAAAAGATAGAACCAGACGAATCAGTCGCTAGCTTTTCACCATTCAACCACCACTCTACGGGTGCTTTTGATGTCCCTGCTAATTTGAACTCCAGTTTTTGTTGTATTTCATCACCCGGACGGAGTAAGAACAAATCCCCCTCATGAGGAGAGACAATCTTAAGCTTGCTTGAACTCAATCCAGATTGCTCTTGCTTTGCCAACCAATTATCATACTCGTGGGATAATTGAAATTGGTTTTGACGCTGGTAATCTTGGATGTTTTCCGGATAAAAATACTCCTGTACCACTGAGGAACAATCTGGTGTTGGTTTTAACCCAGAAACAGCACAAATAGGCAGTTGTACCATACCCTTTGGAGGAGTAAAACCTACAGGCTCTCGTTTCTCGTGTAGGTGTAACATAATTCGGTTCCAGAGTGGTGCTGCGCCAGTCACGCCAGAAACCTGACGCATGGGATCGCCATCAAAATTGCCTACCCACGTCGCTACAGTGTAGTCAGTCGTAAATCCAACCGTCCAAGTATCGCGAAAATTAGAGGAAGTACCAGTTTTAACAGCAGTCGGAAACGGTAAATTCAGGACTGAATCTACACCAAATGCAGTCGCACGCGCATGGCGATCGCTCAACATATCAGTTATAAGTTGCCATGTTGTTGGATTTTTGATTGTAGATTTATTTTGGTTCGAGGAATGAGAAACTTCAGTCAGTAACTGCATGGTTTCCCCTTTCCTTGCCATAGTAACGTAAGCACGGGCTAATTCCCACAAAGTCACTTCACCACTACCTAGAGTTAACCCCAACCCATAGTACTCTGGTGACTGGGTGAGGTGTTCAAAGCCCAATTGGTGAAGGCGATCGAGAAAAGTTGCCACACCCACCTTTTCTAAAACCCGTATCGCTGGAATATTCAAAGAATTCGCCAAAGCAATACGCACCCGCACCGGTCCTAAAAAACTTTTGTTATAGTCTGTGGGGCTGTAAAGTTTTGCTCCGGGAATTGCGTAGTGAGCGGGTACATCTGCCAAGATTGTATTGGGACGGATGACACCTTTTTCCAAAGCCAACTCGTAGAGAAATGGTTTGAGGGTAGAACCAGGTTGGCGCAGTGCTTGTACTCCATCATTGCGCCCTAGCTTTGTTTCATTAAAGTAGTCAGGCGAACCGACATAAGCCAAAACTTCTCCGGTACGGTTGTCAATGACCAAAGCCGCTGCATGATGAACGTTGTTATTAGCAAGGGTAGCAATTACCTGCTGTACCTGCGCTTCCACAAACTGCTGTAAAGGACGGTCTACAGTCGTTAGAATTGGGTTCGATTTCCACTCCGGCTTATCCTTGTGGGAAGGGGTTGGGCGGATCTGACGGGACAACCAAAACAAAAAGTGCGGTGCAGCAATAATTCCCCGTTGACGGGATTGAAACACAATGTCTTCCGCATATGCTCGTTTTGCTTGTGAGGGAGTGATATATCCGTCCTGTTCCATGCGATCGAGGACGTATTTCTGGCGCTGTTTCAGACGTGGATAATGCTGAAGTGGATCGAAGTAAGTGGGATTATTGGGAATAGCAGCAAGGAGACTTGCTTGAGCAAGATTGATGTCACTCGCTGGTATGGAAAAATAGGTACGAGCCGCTGCTTCTACACCATAAATATTCCCTCCCATTGGCAGACGATTGATATATGCAGAAAGAATTTCGTCTTTACTCATTCCTGCTGTTAACCGCCAAGAAAGCCAGATTTCTTCAATTTTACCTGATAAAGTCCTAGGGACAGGATTGAGCATTCGTGCTAACTGCATGGTCACTGTAGAAGCACCGGAAACAATCTTTCTAGTGGATATGGCATCTTTCAGTGCGCGGGCTACAGCTTTTAAATCCAACGCTCCATGATGATAAAAGTCTCCATCTTCTGCTGCTAAAATAGCTTGGATAAAAAGAGAAGAAACTTGATTCAATGGCACTACAGATGTATGCTCGCGATCGCGGGTCAGCAATGTTCCTAAAGGTAGCCCATTGCGGTCAACAAATTCAAGTGCTAGATGTTGTTGAGCAATATCTGTAGGGCGAATGGGTACAAAATATGGCAGTACGCGTACTGTCAAGCATATCAACAGCAACGCTAGGATAACTTTGCAAGTTCTGCGGTTCAACAAATACCACAGTTTCTTTTTAAAATAGATAAGCGATCGCGAATCCAGTTTCATCTGTATATTCCTTGCAAAGACCTATCTCAAGTTTTGCGTTGCATTGACAAATACATCAGGAAAGAGATTCCTCAATTATAGTCACGCTCAAAAGTCCTTTGTAGCTGAACTTTAATTGCGCCAACAGACTGAGTACTGATGTGTTAAGGTCGTGAATATTGGGCAACAAAAGAGGAAATGCAGTGAGCTACTACGACTTTCTCAAAAATAGCTGCATGGGGATCGCGATCGCGAGTTTGTCTCTACTCAGCAGTGGGCTGACTCCATCTGTTTATGCACAAACTACTCCTACTTCCACCGTACAAAGTAACCCTAAAAGCTCAGTGGACTTTCTCTACCGAGGACGCGAAAGATTTCAGCGTAAAGACTATAAGGGAGCGGTAGAGGACTTCGATCGGGCAATCATCCTCAATCCTAATGATGCTAACGCCTAT
Source organism: Tolypothrix bouteillei VB521301 (assembly GCF_000760695.4). Classification (GTDB taxonomy): domain Bacteria; phylum Cyanobacteriota; class Cyanobacteriia; order Cyanobacteriales; family Nostocaceae; genus Scytonema; species Scytonema bouteillei_A. Next base: position 329,078 of record NZ_JHEG04000001.1, read on the forward strand.
TATTATAGAGGTCTTCTTCTACACGAGCTAGGAGACAATTTGGGTGCAGTCTTAAACTTCGATCGCGCATTGCAACTCAATCCCCGCTCTGCTGACGCTTACTTTCGCAGAGCCGGTGCTCGTTATAGTATTGGCGATCGACCCGGAACAATTCAGGACTTACAACTAGCAGCTAAGTTCTTTCAATCGCAAGGAAACGCAAAGGGCTATCAACAAGCACAAAATCTCATTAAACGGCTTAGCACCTGGTAAATTGATTTGCCATACTCAAGATTTTTTGAACCACAGAGGCGCAGAGTACGCAGAGGAAAAATAAGATAATGCTTCACTATCAAAAAATCTGACGCTCCGTACAACGATTGCGATCGCACTCTGTTTGCAGAGAAAGCTACAATCTCCTAGATTTGCCTTAAAGTTTCGGCATCAGTAATTGCTGAGCAGTCAGGTTAATTTGGGGAAAAGTTTGCGATACGATTCTTTGATTGCCACTAAATACTGTTTGCTTATAAACTGAACCTGCTAGCAAACAGACTGTTACTTTATCTTCTAACGGATCGACAATCCAATATTCATTAACACCAAAGGCAGCGTACTCTAATGTTTTGATACTATAGTCACGGTCAACAGATTCGGGCGATACGACTTCAACAATGAGTGGTGGTGCAGTTTTAAGAATCGCCAATTTCTTTTCAATAGACATAGCTTGTTGTTGAGTCATAACCAATATATCAGGACGCCTAATTTGTGTGCCTATCATAACTTCGACACCATTGGAACGCGGTTCTAATGTAAGTCCCAGTCGTTGTTTTTCTAAAATAAACTGAAATAATACGAACGTGATAATTGCTTCATGATTACCAGTCCCTGGAGGCATTTCGACCAATACCCCCGAATCAAGTTCGTAACGCTTGTCTGTGCCATCATTGTAGGTTATATACTCCTCTACTGTCATTTTTAAGGGTGTTTGGGACATAATTGCCTCCTAATATATAGTTAGTGGGGGCGTTCAAGAGCAGATGTCCTTATGATAATTAAACCACCGAGTTGGTGTGAGATCGCTTAAAATGTTGCGCGTAGATCCGGAAGAAAGTATTGATAATAATTACTGTAAAAGTTTTGCCGTCCATGAATTGATTAAGAATTGTATTGATTTTCTGGAAACAGTGGCGAGAATTAGCTATCTATAGGAATCCTCTTTTTTCTCTGCGTTCTCAGCGCTTCTGCGGTTCAAAAGTAATTTATTGAACGCAGAGGACGCAGAGTACGTGGAGGTAAGGAGAGAGAGCGCTATTAATTTCCTGAAGTTTTTATCTACTTTGACAGGGCGCTTCTGTGTCCATCTTACAAAAATCGATAATTTTAGAGCGGAAAGGGCGTAGCGAGTTATTGATGCTTCTCCCACTAACAACTAACAACTAACCACTAACCCACCCCTGTATGTTCCCAAGAATTTTGCTGCGCTTCCTGCTTGTCCTGACACTTATGCTGGGGATAGCAGGATGTGGTTTTGTCAGCATCGCCCCAAGAAAAGAGCAGCTTCCCACAGTTTCTGTACTCAACCCACCACAGTTACCGGACTGGATAGAACAGATAAGCCCGTTATCTGATAGCGAACCTCTTAACCAAATTCGCATCCGGTTTAAAGAGGCTTTAATTCCTGTTGAGAGTCTTGATAGCGCAGAACAACAGGGGTTATTGAAAAAGTTTGAAATTGTGCCATCTATCCCAGGTCATTTTCGATTTTTGACACCACGGATGGTGGGATTTCAAGTAGAGGAAGCACTTCCAAAAGCAACGCGATTTCAAGTGACGCTCAAAGCAGGTTTAGCAGATTTAAAAAATCACCGACTCAATCAAGATTTGGCTTGGACTTTCAATACCGAACTCATCAAACTCACAGATCTTCCTGGAAAAAATCCCATTGAAAAGGATGAAATCGAGCCAATTGATTTACAGCAAAAGCTACAATTCACTTCTAATACGGAATTAAATTTAGCTTCTGTACGAAAGCATTTGCAACTTCTTGTAGAAAACAAAACTCAGAATGTACCTTTTAAAGTAGAATTGGCAAAAGAAGAAAAAACTTCAGAAACTCAAGATCCTTTAGAAAAATTTGACCCTTCATCTCGTCAATGGATTTACAATCTCATTCCTCAAGAAAGTTTGCAAAAAGCAACTCATTATCGTCTGGAGTTTTCTCCAGGTTTACTTCCTGCTTATGGTAATTTACCGAGCGAACAAACCTTTGCGAGTAAACTGTCAACTTATTCTCCCTTGGAATTTAGGGGACTTCAGTTTTACGGTCAACCCGATGCAAGTGGAACGTATGGTAGATTTGTTCAAGGTGCTCCCCAACTTGTCTTTAATAATGAATTAGCAGCTAGTTCAGTTATTGAAAATATTAAAATTAATCCCGCACCCCAAGCAATTTCTCGAATTATTCAAGCCAACGATAGAGAAAAAGTTATTAATATCAATCCTTATGCTTTCTCACCTTCAACAAGCTATACAATAACTATTGGTGCTAATATTAAAGATAAATTTGGTCAAACTCTGGGTAAGCCCATAACAGTTAAATATGAAACGGGAGATTTAGCTGGGGATTTATGGGTTCCTGAAGGTTTGAATATTTTTCCTGATGGAAAAAACTTACAACTTAATATTTCTACAGTGAATCTGCCAGATTCCAGTTATAAAGCAGCTTATCAAGTTGTTCAACCAACAGATTTGGTTTATTTTAATTCGGCTTATCCTAAAAGCGAAGGAAACAATCTATTACCTCAAATTTCAGACTGGAAAAGGTTTAAGGTATCGGGGAAAAAAAATCAGTCATTGGAATTGAGCGTTCCCATACGAGAAAAACTTGGTGCTGCTACGGGAATGTTAGCTTATGGGGTGCAAGCACGCACAAATACATATAAAGAAAATGGGAAGGAACTTTGGCGAGAACCTGCGACTTACGGTATGGTTCAAATGACAAATTTGGGCGTCTTTACACAGTGGTTTCCAGAGTCTGGCTTAATTCGAGTCCACCATCTTTCTGATGGCTCGCCCGCAAAAGCAGCTGCGATCGCAATCTATCAATCCAAATTAGAGGCAAAATCCCGTCCTCAACCCGTACCTTGCGCGTCTGGAAAAACTGATGAAAATGGGACTTTAAGGCTCGCACGTGACGATTTAAGAGAATGCTTTGCTGGTTCTCAAAGTTCTACCAAAGAACCGCTGTTGCTGGTTATTGCACGGGAAGATCGAGATTGGGCATTTGCCCGTACTGAAGAATACAGCGGTGCTTATGGCTACGGAATTGATGCGAGTTGGGAAGATAGCAAATTTGTATCCCGTGGAGTTATCTTCTCCGACAGACAGTTATATCAGCCGGGAGAAAAGGCTTGGTTGACTGGTTTTGCTGACTACTTACAAAATGGCGAAATCAAACAGGATAAAAATGCTATTTACCAGTTAACTCTTATAGATCCAGATGGGCAAAAAATAGATTTAGGGACTAAAAACACGAATGAATTTGGAACGTTTTCTCTAGAACTACCTATCAAAAAAAATCAACGTTTGGGCTACTATACAATCCAAGCAAAGGGAAAGAACGGGCAAGAAATTTCTGGAGAGTTGCGCGTTGCTGAGTTTAATCCACCTAATTTCAAAGTAGAACTGAATTTAGATAAAGAATTTGCTTTTCTTGATGACAAAGTAGAAGTTCAATCTACAAGTCAATATTTATTTGGTTCTCCTGTAGAAGGGGGACAAGCTAAATATTTTGTGACTCGCCAGCAGACAAATTTTGTTCCTAAAGGATGGGAGGAATTTACTTTTGGCAAACAGTGGTTTTGGCCAGAAGAACCCCCTTCTGTACCTAGCGATGTTTTGCAAGCAAATGCATCACTTGATGCTAACGGGAAAAGCAATCAAACGGTGGTGGCAAAAGATTTGCCCTATCCCATGATTTACCGCGTGGATGTACAAGTTGCAGATGTTTCCAATTTATCTGTGGCAAATTCCAAAACATTTACAGCATTACCCAGCGATCGCCAGATCGGGTTAAAAAGCAATTTTGTTGGTGAAGCTAGCAAAGATTTTCCTTTTGAGGTTATTGTGACAGACCATACGGGAAAACCGCAAGAAGGTCAACGGGTATTGTTGGAACTTCAACAAATGAAGTACAGCAACGTGACTCAATTAGTAGAAGGGAGTGCAACGGGAAAAACCCAAGTTGAATATAAGACAGTCGAGAAAGCAGAAATTACATCTGCAAACAAGCCCCAATCCGTAACGCTAAAACCCAATGAATCCGGTTCTTATCGCATCAGAGCGAATTTTAGCGATGCGAGAAATGATACCAGCGCAACAGATATCCAAATTTGGGTGACAGGAGAAAATCCGGTATTTTGGGGTAACAAAGAAAAAGACCGTTTGGAAATTCAACTGGATAAAACAACTTTTAAACCGGGTGAAACGGTGACGGCTCTGATTCAGTCTCCTTATTCGGAAGGAGAGTTGTATTTTGCTGTTATTAAAGACAAACCTCTCTATCAACAAATTGTTAAAGTTAAAGGAGGCGCACCGAAAATTCAATTTCAAGTCACACCAGAAATGCTACCAAATGCAGCTATTGAAGCTGTATTGGTACGACAGGGTACGCCTCTCGATCGCGTAGAACCAAAAAGTCTAACTAACTTAGCTAGGATTGGCTTTGCTCCTTTTAAAGTGAACTTGGATGATAAGTATTTAAAAGTACAAGCAACTCCAGTACAGGCGTCGCTCGAACCCGGTGCAGAACAAACAGTACAACTGGAACTTAAGGATAATCGGGGAAATCCCTCCAAAGGACAGTTCACAGTTATGGTGGTTAACGAGGCTGTGCTGCAACTTTCCGGTTATCGTCCGCCGGATTTGGTAGCTACAGTCTATGCTGAACAACCGATATCAACTCGCTTTAGCGATAACCGCCAAAATGTAGTGGTAGAACAACAAGCATTAGCTGAACCCAAAGGTTGGGGTTACGGTGGTGGGTTATCAGCAGGTACGGCGAATACCCGCATTCGTAGAGACTTTCAAGCTTTAGCTTACTACAATGGTTCTGCGATCGCCGATTCCAACGGTCAAGCACAAATTAGCTTTAAAGTCCCGGATAACTTGACGACATGGCGAGTGATGGTTGTTGCTACTGACGGAAACCTCCGTTTTGGCAACTCCGAAGCAACGTTTATCACAACCAAGCCATTAGTAACCAATGCAATACTGCCACAGTTTGCCCGTCCCGGCGATACATTTCAAGCGGGTTTATCTGTGACTAACAATACTCGGACAACGGGAAATCTCACTATCAATGGTGAAGTCAGCGGTACAGTTCAGTTTGTTGGAAATAACCCCACATCTGCTGCTTTACAAACCCAGAGCGATGGAGCTACTCGTGCTTATCGCTTTCCCATGGTTGCAAGTCGTGTGGGAGAAGGTAAAGTTCGCTTTACCACTCAAATCAATAGCGCCTCAGCAGATGCTTTTGAAGTTCCTTTGGCGATTCAGCAATTGGAAATGACCGAGCAAGTTGTTGAAACAGGTGCAATTGTTCCTCGAAAGAATGAGGTAAAAATTCCCCTGAATATTGAGAAAAATACTTTTCCTGAAGGGGAAGGTTTAGATATCAATTTAGCAAGTACTCTCATACCAGAAATAAAAGCACCAGTACAACAGGTTTGGGAAAATGATGACTTTCCTTTTGCAGAACCTTCAGCAAGTCAACTTTTTATTGCTGCTGGGTTGCAAACTTTGTCTGAAAAATACGGTCAGACATTTGCAGCGTTTAATCCTAGCAAACGTGCTTACCAAGCTATTGAGAAATTGCAAAAACTCCAACTTGCAGATGGTGGCTTTGCTGCTTTCCCTGGAGAACAAAAGGCGGACCCTTGGGTTTCTTCCTATGCTGCTGAATCTCTGGCAAAAGCAGATCGATCTTTCCCCGGTTTGGTAGATTCAAACATGGTATCTCGTCTCAAAACTTATTTGCAAAAAACTCTGGCAAATCCAGGACAGTATGAATTTTGCAAAAAACAGCCTTGTAAAAGCCAACTGCAACTCAACGCTTTGATGGCTTTGGCAGAATTAGGAGACAAGCGCAATACTTTCCTCGCAGATATTTACCGTCAGCGCAATGCTTTTGATTTATCAACTCAGATGAAGCTGACGCGATATTTATCTCAATTTCCAGAATGGCAAAATGAGTCCAAGCAGCTGTTGAGCAAGTTGCAGCAGAATGTTTACTATACGAGCCGTGACGCATCTGTCAGTTTACCTAGCTCTTGGGAATGGATGAATTCACCAACGGCGATACAAGCACAAGCTTTGCGGTTGTTTATCGCCCTGCAGTATAAACCAGAAGCGATCGATAGGTTGTTGCAAAGTTTGCTGGCGTTACGTCGCAAAGGGACATGGCAAACTCATTATGACAATGCTCAAGCGCTGACGGCTTTAGTGGAATACAGCCAACTGCAGCCAACACCGCCCAATTTTGTAGCTACAGTGCGCTTGGCTGGTCAGAAATTGGGACAACAAAAATTTGAAGGTTACCGCAATCCCACCTTGGAAGTGAAAGTTCCAATGGCTGAGTTACCTCGCGGGCGTCATGATTTACAACTGCAAAAATCCGGACAAGGAACGTTGCATTATCTGGTTGCTTATCGCTATCGCTTGCAAGGAAATCAACCAGGAAGATTTAACGGTTTGCGGGTGACAAGGGAAATTAGCCCTGTAGGTCAAGATAAAGTATTGCAAAAAGTAGGATTGTATGCTAAAGATAAACCGTTGACTGTCACGACAGGGCAAGTGTTTGATATTGGTTTGGAAGTGATTGCAGATCGTCCCGTGAATCATTTGGTAATAACTGACCCCTTACCTGCAGGTTTTGAAGCAGTGGATGAGAGTTTTCAAACTGCTACAGCTGCATTACAAGCAAAAGCCGACTCTTGGCAACTTGGGTTCAAGGCGATTCATCGCGATCGCGCGATCGCTTATGCAGATAGTTTGGAACCGGGTGTTTATCAGCTTCATTACTTAGTTCGTTCTGTTACCCCCGGTACATTTCTCTATCCTGGAGCGCAAGTCCACCTGCAATATGCTCCAGAAGAGTTTGGGCGTACCTCTGATGCTACATTGGTGGTTCAGTAGCCGCAAAAACCTCAACGGGCGTAAATAGAGATGTTGATGGGTCAGTGAGACCAATGCGCGAGCGAACTTATGAGTGCTTTCTTTACAAAGGCAATGTTAGAAAATGCTCGCAGTCGGATTTATTTGGGGATTCATTACCAATTTGATTCTGATGAAGGAATGAAAGCAGGAATAAGAATCGCCGATTATGTTTTTGACCAAAAGAATGGGATGCAAGCCCCGTCCTTCTAGGACGGCTTTTCTTGATTTCTAATGTATTGCGTTAGTATTTCAATTGGCGCACCTCCAACGGATACAGCAAAATAACTGGGACTCCATAAAGCTGCGCGTGTTGCCGGGGGGATACTCCCCCCGGCAAACTCGCGCAGCTTTATGGGGCTTTATGTATCCAGCTTGTCCATAACGACGACTAGAAACACCTTTTAAGGCATTAACAATTTGAGAAATAGACAATTTAGGCGGATATTCGATAAGTGCATGAACATGATTGTCTTCACCGTTGAACTCAATCACTTCAAAATCCATCTTCTTGGCTACTTCATTAAACGAGTTTTTAATCAATTCAAGACTTTCGGACGTGAAGACAGACATACGATATTTGGTAACACAGACCAAATGAATCTTAAGGTCTGTAACACTATGTCTTTCACGGCGAAACTGGCTTGTCATGTTTTGTAGATCAAAGTATAATTGTCTTACAGACCAATTATAACACTGTCAGTGAAAGCCAGATACCAGTTCCGATTCTACCCGACAGACCAACAGCAACAGCTTTTAGCTCAGTTGTTTGGTTGTGTTCGTGTGGTTTGGAACGATGCTCTTGCTATCTGTAAGCAGTCTGAAAAGCTACCGAGTAACAACGACTTGCAAAAGTTAGTGATTACGCAAGCCAAAAAAACTGAGAAGCGGTCATGGTTGTCTGATGTTTCTAATATTCCATTGCAGCAATCTGTAGCTGATTTAGGAGTCGCCTACAAAAACTTTTTTGATTCACTTAAAGGTAAGCGGAAAGGTAAAAAAGTTGGCAGTCCTAAATTCAAAAAGAAGACTGCACGACAATCAGCACGATTTAGAATTGGTGGTTTTTCTATCAAAGGAGATAAAGTATATTTAGCCAAAATTGGTAATATTAAGCCTATTTTGTCTAGAAATTTACCCTCAACTCCATCAAGTGTAACAGTCATTAAAGATTGTGCAAATCGTTATTTTCTCAGCTTTGTTGTAGAGGTGGAACCTGTTCAATCCGATGCCAAAAACCAAAGTATTGGTATTGATTTGGGAATTAAAACCTTTGCAGTTATGAGCAATGGAGAGAAAGCAATAAGTCCCGATTACTCAAAGAAAGACCGCAAAATTCGCAATCTACAACGTCAGCTAGCAAGACAACAAAAAGGTTCTAAACGTCGTGAGCGTACCCGTCTAAGAATTGCCAAAAAACACAACAAACAAGCAGATACTCGCCAAGATTTCCTACACAAGCTATCAACCAAAGTGGTTAGTGAAAACCAAACTATTATTTTGGAAGATTTGAATGTGTCAGGGATGGTTAAAAATCGCCAGTTAGCAAGAGTGATTAGTTTACAGGGATGGAGAGAATTTCGGGTATTTTGTGAAGCTAAGGCTGAAAAACTTAACCGAGACTTCAGAGTAATTAATAGATGGGAGCCTACTAGTCAAACTTGCTCTTGCTGTGGGTATCGTTGGGGCAAAATTGATTTGTCTGTTCGCTCAGTACTTTGTTTAAGTTGTCGTACTGAGCAGGATAGAGATGAGAATGCAGCTAAAAATATAGAAATGGTCGGCATGGGGCATCGGCACGACCTTAAACGGACGGGGAGCGATTGTCAGACTACTTCGGTAGCTATTTGCTGTGAGCCGTCAAGAATCACCGACCCTTTAGGGCGGTGAGTATGTCAAAATTATCTCAATTCTATGTAATCGGTTGCGTTCTTTCTCTGCCTGGAGCGGTTTTTGTATTCAGTGGGGCAAAGGAGTATCAGCGCTCGAATGAGTTGGTAGTTAAAATGTATGCGTTTACCGCTAGGTGAACGCTTCTTGTATCAGGAGTTTAATTGCTCCAAACTGGTAATCACGGGCAAGTTGCTTCAATTGATTTGCTAAAGGAGCGTGAGAGTCTGGAATGTCCTGAAGAAGTTGTTCAATTTCTTCTTCATCGCCAATTTGGGCAGCGGTATACAGCGCAGTCAGCCAATCGGCACCCATGACAGAAAGATTTTGTGCTGTCAGCACAGTAGAGGTGTTTTGAGCAGTTGTTATGGAACGGTCATCCGAGCCCTCTTGACTTTCTGTATAGAAAAATTGCAGGTTTAAATACTCTGCCATCTTCCTGTAGAGAAAATTTTCATCAAAGGGTTTGATGACAAAATCGTTGCAGCCAGAAGCTAGGGCTAGGGTGCGATTGCTGGTTGATGCTTGAGCTGTCAGTGCAATGACAACAGGGAATTTTCCCGTAGAAAGGGCGCGAATTTTTTGAGTGGCTTCATAACCATCTAGTACGGGCATTCGGAGATCCATCCAAATCAAATGCGGTTGCCACTGTTGCCAAAGGGCAATCGCTTCTTGTCCGTTGGTTGCCTCTCGGATCTCCATTCCTAACTGAGTCATTAGTGTCGTCAACAGCAAACGGTTTTCGGCGAGATCGTCCACAATGAGAATGCGGTACTTGGGTTGACCGGGAACTAGCCCAATTAGCTGTCGCTCTTGTTTGGAAGCAGGAACACTTCCTCTTGAAGGAATTTGAATGGGAAGACGAACAAAGAACGTACTGCCTTTTCCCACTACACTGCTAACTGAAATGTCACCGTTCATTAAACGAGCCAATCGACGACTGATGGTTAACCCCAGCCCCGTTCCACCCGAAGCCATTTTTCCAGAGCCACTTTGCACAAATGCGTCGAATACTACTTCAATCTCATCGTCTGCAATTCCCACACCTGTATCTTCGATTTCAAAAATTAAAAGAGTTGTACGATCTGCCCGAGCCATTGAAGATTCAGAGGATTCAATAATGCTTTGAGCGATGGCTTCTGCTTTTACTCGTAGTGTTACGCCGCCTTTCTCGGTAAACTTGATGGCATTGCTTACCAAATTAATTAAGATTTGACGCAATTTTTTAGCATCTGTGGTGATGAACTGAGGAACCTCTGGAGCAATCTCGAAGCGAAACTGTAAGTTTTTGGATGCCGCTTTGTGGTGCAGCATATCTTCTAAGGCTCTTAGAATCTCGAAGAGATCGAAACTGATTTTTTCTACATTAATGCGGTTGGCTTCAATTTTAGAAAGGTCAAGGATATCTTCGATCAGGCTCAGCAAGTGCTCTCCACTGCGGTGAATGGTTTGAATTGTTTCTTTTTGAACAACCGATAAGGATGGCTCGCGGCTCAGTACTTGGGTAAAGCCCAAGATGACGTTCAGCGGTGTTCGTAGCTCGTGACTCATGGAAGCCAAAAAGGTACTTTTTGACTGGTTCGCCGCCTCAGCCGCTTCTTTGGCCTGTTGCAGTTCCAGTTCAATGCATTTGCGATCGCTAATGTCTTTATGAGTTCCTATCATTCGTAGAGCATTGCCTTGTTCATCACGGGCAACAACTTTGCCATAATTCGCAATCCATTTCCATTCACCTGATTTGGTTTTAACGCGGTAGTCAAACCCATACGGAACCGAGCTATCTTGCAGGTGAGCATTGAGTGTACCGAATACCCAGGATTTGTCATCCGGATGAATCCATGTGTTCCAAGTGTCAGGATTTATGGACAGTTCATCTGCCTTGTAACCCAGCATTTCTTGATAGCGAGGACTGACATAAACCGTTTGGGTTGCAAGATTCCAATCCCACAATCCATCTCCAGATGCTTCTAGAGCCAGCTGCAAGCGTTCCTCACTCTGTCTGAGGGCTGCTTCCGCTTGTTGGCGTTCGGCTTCAATGCGCTTGCGAACGCTAATATCGCGGCAGATACAAATTAGTATGTGTTCATTTTCCAAATCTACATTGCTCACACTAATTTCTACTTCATATAGTGAGCCATCTTGACGACGATGGACTGTTTCAAACGGAGCATTGATAAAATGAGAGCTTTGAATAATTCGCGCCAGTTCTTCTTTACTCCATTGAGCATCCCAATCAGAAACGTGGAGCGTTGCAACTTCTTCTGGGGTATAGCCAAGCATCTGGGCAAAACTTTCACTGGCTTCGATGGCATTTCCAAGTCGATCGAGAACAACAATTCCGTCAAACGATGCTTTAAACAGCACTTTGCTGCGGAGAAGTTCTTTTGCTAATGCTTCTTCTGTACGCTTGCGCTCGGTAATATCTAATGCGGTTCCCAATATGCGGATGACCCGTCCTCGTTCATCTCGAATTGCTTTACCTCTAGCTTCCATGTACCCAAGTGTACCGTCACTGTGGAAGAAGCGCAGGTCGATTTTATAAGGGGTTCCGTTTTTCGTGGTTTGCTCGAGATGTTGTTGGAGTAAATGGCGATCGTCAGGATGAATACAGTTGAAATGTTCGGTGTATCCCGGTTCTGGATTGGCTGGATCGAAGCCAAACATCCGAAACAATTCTTCTGACCAGATAATTTGCTGGGTCATAAGGTCTAATTCCCAATTGCCAACGCGAGCGATTTGCTGCGCTTCAATCAGGGCGGCTTCAGAGCGGCGCAGTTGTTCTTCAATTTGTTTGCGATCGCTGATATCGGTATGAGTTCCAATCACCCGCAATGGACGATCCCGTTCATCGCGGCTCATAACTAAGCCTCGAGCTAAAATCCACTTATAAGTCCCATCTTTGCATAAGATGCGATGTTCGCTCACATATTGGGGAACTTCACCCCGAAAGTGTTGTTCAACTTCGGCATCCACCCGCTCTTTGTCGTCTGGATGGACTCGCTTATCCCATTCGCTCAATTGATTTCCAATTTCTGTATCCAAAAACCCCAACATTTCTTTCCAGCGATGGGAGAAAAAAACTTCATTCGTTTGAGTATTCCAATCCCACAAACCATCCCCGTTTCCTTCCAAAGCATATCTCCAGTGTTCTTCGCTGGCTCTCAAAGCTTCTTCAGCACGTTTTAAGTCTGTAATGTCTTGAATTTGAGCAATAAAGTGTAAGGGATTTCCCTGCTTATCTCGTACCAGAGATCCATTCAGAAGAATCCTTACAATATGTCCAAGCTTGTGGAAATACCGTTTCTCCATCTGGTAGGTGAAAATCTCACCTGCTAATAGCTGATGCACGTAATACAGATCTGTTGCTAAATCATCAGGATGGGTAATGTCTTGGAAGGTTAACGCTAACAACTCTTTTTCGAGGTAGCCAACAATCCGGCATAAGGCAGGATTAACTTTAACCCAGTGTCCGTCAAGTGACACGATCGCCATCCCAATGGACGCATCTTCAAAGGCATGGCGAAACTGCTCTTCACTATTTCGTAACGCCGCCTCAATTTGTCTGTATTCTTGTTCAGCGCACTTGCGCTCGGTGATATCGCTGCCAATGACTAAAAATCCGGTTAAAGATCCTTTTCTATCGCTTAATGCTGTCACCGAAAGCAGCACTGGAAACCGAGAGCCATCCTTACGAATGTAAGACCACTCAAATTCTTCAACCTCTTCCCGCTTGGCTTTAGCAACCAACACTTCAAATCCCGGTTCAATCGGTACTCCCAATTGTTGAGAGAGATCTCCTGCGCGATGGACGACCTCTTGAGAATCGTGAAATATGGCAGGAGTCATTTTACCAATCGCTTCTGCGGCTGCGTAACCAAGCATTTTTTCAGCACCGGCATTAAAACTGGTAATTGTACCGTCTACCGTTGTTGAAATCATGCTGTAATTTGCACTGTTAAGGATCGCCTTTTGCAACATTAGGGTCTCTTGTAACTGTCGCTCTGCTTTTTCTCGTTTAAAGAATGCCTGTTGCAAACGCTCGTTGGTTTGTTGCAGTTCACCCGTGCGCTCTGCAATTCGCTGTTCTAATTCTAGATTGAGCTGGTTCGCTCTCTGAATTGCCAAACTCAGGCGTTGCTCGCTCGAAAGCAGTTGGGCTGTGCGCTTTTCTACCCGCCGCTCTAAGTTGACATTTGCTTGCTGCAACTGGCGTTCAACTCGTCGTCTTTGCAGATCGATCCGATTCAGAGATCGCGCTTTCCAACTCAGCAATCCTGTAAAGAGCAGAATATCCAGCGTGCTGATTAACGCTGCTTCAATTGCTTCTTCATAGAAATGCAAATGATGACCCAAGGCACAGGCTCCACCTACTAGAACAGGCAGAGTGATTGTCACGGGTAGCAGTCGCCGCATCATCATGCTTCCAGCTCTGTTGCCAGTCAGAAGGGGTATTAGCCCGCTTTTGGGAAGCGAAAAAAAAATGCCGACACTGAGTAACTGAAAGGCAATCGCGGTATGAATTCCCATTCCAGTCAAAGGCTCTATTGTATAGAAAGACACATGTCCGTAAAAATATCTCAGTAAGCCGACAGAGCTGAGAAACCACGCTATCACCATCATGCCTTGAGCCAATCCAACCATGGAACGGCGATCGCTCTTTAGCAGCAGGAGAGCCAACCCAGATGCTAAGAATGCTACTGCAGTATTAGGAGCCATGCGACCCGGTATTGCAATGCTACCCGTTAGTTCTGGTTGTTGCATCAAGAGTTGATCGATTCCCAAATTGACGTTAAACCCGTATTCAATTAAGGTCAACGAGGCAACCAAGATAATTAAAAATGCACAAGAAAAAATGAAAAATTGAGTTTTTCTTTTTAATTTTAAATTTTGAATTTTAAACTGTTGATGCCATGTCCTCAAAGCTGTTCCTGCCAGGATAAAACACAAGGCTGTATTCGCCTTCATGGTGGGCAAACCGGGTAACCCGCTTTTAAGCAGGGGAATATTGAATATCCATCCCAAGATGCTAAAAAAACCAATCAGTATCACTGCGAGGCTGAATTTGTTAGAGAGCGATCGCAGTGATAAAATTGGTAGAGAAGTTTGATTCTTGGGTTGCTTTTTCATAGCCAATTCAATTGCAATTTATCATGAAATATTCCCAGCGAAAATAATGAACTGAATAATAGCGAAAAAACAATCAACGGTTTATGACATCTGACTCGCGGATTTTTATGGCGAGCAACGCCCATCAACAATAGGATTTCATCAGGTAAAGACTGCATCCGCTTTCTCCATTCTAGAGATCGTGTTACCAATTGAAGTACTCAGACAAGGCTGTTTGTAGGAGCAGTAACGATTTCGCCCCTCATCTTTTGCTGTATATAATGCTCGGTCTGCGAATGCAATCAGATTGTCAAAAGAGGATTCATCTGTAGGAATTAAAGTAGCAACGCCCATACTGAGAGTCACAATACTGTTTACTTGAGAGCGTGGATGAGAAATGTTTAAATTCGCCAGTGTTACCTGAACCCGCGCTGCAACATTAAGTGCTTCTTGAGTTCCTGTGTTTGGAAGGATAACGGCAAACTCTTCCCCACCATAGCGAGCAGCCAAGTCCCCAGGACAGCGAATGCTTTGAGCGATCGCTTGAGCCACCTGTTTTAAACAATCATCTCCTGCCTGGTGTCCGTAGTGGTCGTTGTAGGCTTTGAAAAAGTCGATATCGCATAGAATAAGTGATAGCGGTGCTTGTTCTCGCCCTAGCCCCTTCCATTCCTGTTGTAAAAATTCATCAAAATAGCGGCGATTGGCAATCTGAGTCAACCCATCAAGGTTGGCTAGACGCTGCAATTCTCGATTAGCCTGTCTGAGACTTTCCTCTGAATGCTTGCGCTCCATAAACCCACCCAATTGCACGGCGATCGCACTCACCAGTTGAACTAGCTTTGTATCCAACTCGTTTTTGCTCCGCTTAAAGAAAACCATAATTGCCAAGACTTGCCCATCTAGAACTATCGGCACAGCAAAAGCTGCTTTGAGCCCAACTGCACTGGCATCTTGCGATCGTAAAAATACGGAAACGGGTGTAGGAGACAAATCAGCAATCCACTCTGGTTGCTGGGATGCCCAGACCCTACCCACCAGACCCGCATTGCAACTAACCATATGAAACTGGTTAGTTTCAACAAAGTGCCGCAGTTGTAAATCTTGTGAATTGTAACAAGTCCGGTTTAAGTAGAAGGCTGTTCCATCAGGTGTAGGTGTCCAAGCTTCGCCGTAGTCCCACGCGATCGCCAGCCTCACTTTGCACAGCATTGCACCTAGAGCCGCCTCAAAATCTAATGCCTCGCTCACCGCCTGAATTGTGGTTAATAACAGTTGAGTCTCTGCTTGTGCCTGTTTTCGCTCTTGGATCTCTTGTTGGAGTTGTTGCTTTTGCCATTGGAGTGTGAGTTGTTGCTGAACTCTCGCTAAAACCTCTTCAGCCTCAAAGGGCTTTGTGATGTAGTCTGCACCCCCAACGGTAAAAGCTTTGACCTTATCTGCCGTGCTATCCATAGCACTGAGGAAAATCACGGGAATCTCACATATTTGGGGCAAAGACTTCAACGTCGAACAAACTTCATAGCCATCCATTTCTGGCATTTTAACATCTAGCAAAATCAAGTCAGGTGGTTGAATCTGAGCCGACTCCAGCGCAGTGGCTCCGTTTAATGCCTTCCTAACCTTGTATCCTTGCTGACTCAAAATGGATGCCAGTACCCGCAAATTGTTGGGTTGATCGTCCACAATGAGCAAACTCCCAGCACCTTGCGCCATAGTTCACCTTCCTTAAGGGGTTTTTTAATTCAGAAAAGACCAGTCCGATACTTAAAGATGACCTTTTAAAAGGTTAAACCTCAACCGTAAATTTTCTATTTTTACGTAAATTTTCGTAAATCTTTTAACAATCGAGCAAAAGCCAACCCGGTCCAAAACCCGTAGTATGCCTTAAATTCAGTTATGCTACAGTTACTTTTTTTACCGATTCTATATTTTGATTTTCCAATGAAATATTCAGAACCGAAGTATTGCGGTTTAATAAAGATACCCTAAATTTTAGTATTTTCTATAAGTTTTATAATGGGTTCAAATTTAAAATCATTCACAAATTCCTGTAAAGCAAAAGCTAAGGTAACAAATTTCTCTGGAATTTGTTCGATGAGTTGAGCTATTTCTTCGTCATCACACAACTGTGCTGAACGATACAATTGCTTCACCCAGTTTGACGGCATTTGAGATAACAAACACTGTAGTTCGCTCTCAGACGATTGTTGTGAAATTTCTTCCTTTTGTTGTGCATAAATATATTGCAATCCCAAATAGGCTGTCATTTTAACATATAAATATTCTTCCCTAACAGGTTTGGTGATATAGTCATTGCAACCGAGAGCAATTGCTAAAGCGCAATCCCTTTGTGAAGCATGGGCTGAAAGCGCAATAATGACAGTTTTATCACCTCCATTTTCCGCACGGATTTTTTGTATGGTTTCATAACCATTCATGACTGGCATTTGGATGTCCATCCAAATGAGATGGGGTTTCCACTCTTGCCACAGATGAAATGCTTCTTGCCCGTTACTGGCTTCGCGCACTTCCAAACCCAAACGAGTCATGAACTCTATCAAAAGTAAGCGATTTTCCGGTTGGTCATCCACGACGAGAATCCGGTATTCTGGTTTGGTGGCCAGCCCTATGACTTGACGGTGCGATGGCTCTTGTGGTATTAATGCTACAGGCACAATGCGGACGGGAATTTCAAAGATAAACGTACTTCCTTTACCGAGAGTGCTGCTTGCAGAAATATCACCGCCCATTAACTGCACAAATTTGCGGCTAATCGCAAGCCCCAACCCAGTGCCTTCTTTCGATATCTTTCCCGATTGGCTTTGCATAAAAGCATCAAAAATTTGCTCGAGTTCATCAGTTGCTATACCAACTCCAGTATCTTTTACCTCAAAGCGTAAAATTTGGGAAAACGGTTTGCCTGCGCCTTGTCCCGACGCCGAAGTCCCTAGTTTCAGCCTTAACATCACACCACCCTCAGTTGTAAATTTGATGGCATTACCTAACAGGTTGAGGAGTACTTGACGCAGTTTTTTGCAATCTGCAATAATGTATTGGGGTACGTCTTTGGCAATTTCTAAGCTGAAGGATAAGCTTGTGGCATCTGTCCGCTGTTTCAGCATTGCGGCTACAGATTCTACCAAATCAATTAAGTCAAAACTGATTTCATCTAACGTGAGGCGATCGGCTTCTATTTTAGAAAAGTCCAGTACATCGTTAATCAGATTGAGTAAGTGATCTCCACTGCGGCTGATAATCTTTAAATGTTCTTGCTGCTGGGGAGTCAGGGTTTTGTCATGGCTCATAACTTGGGCAAATCCCAAAATCACATTCAAGGGAGTACGCAATTCATGACTCATGGCAGCTAAAAAAGCACTTTTGGCTTGGTTGGCGGCTTCGGCTGTGGTAGCAAGTTCCTTTGCCTTGGCTTCACTTTCTTGTAAATCCCGAGTGCGGTCAAAAACGCGTTGTTCTAGTTCCGCATTGGCTTGCTGCAAACTCTTTTTTGCACGGTAGTTTTCTGAGACAATTGCTAGGACGGCCATTGTAGTCACAGAGATGGTGCCCATAAACAGTTGCAGGAACAGAAGAGTATTCTTTGTGAGAGCAACCTGATAAAAAAAACCTAATTTGTAAGAGGTAGTAATGGCAGCAATCGTGGCAATGAACATGACACCAAAAGTGGCAATTTTTGCGCCAAAACGAAAGGCAGCCCAAAGCAATGGTGGTAAGAGGAGGTATTCTACAGGTTGGTTTTTGCCAAAGGTGAAATAGGCAACGGCAATTAAGCTCGTACAAGCAACTAACACCTCCCAATGCAGCCAAGATTTGGTTGTGGAATCTCGTTGCGATCGCCCCCACGCTATAATTAAGGGAGCATACACCAAAATCCCAATGGCATCACCAATCCACCAATTGTAGAAAACTTGTAGAAAATTGTGCCAAGCTGTAAACCCATTCAGAGTCACTCCGACTACGCCAATGGCTGATTGCAGGATTGTTCCGGTAAATAGGCTGCATAGAGTAAAAACCACTACATGGCTGACTTGAGTAAAGGGATAAGTCGTACCGATGAAGCGTAAAATCAGAGTGACTGAAATGAACGACCCAAGGGTTGTACCAGCAGCCAAGAAAGTAGCAATTGGTAAATTAGCTGAGTTAAGGAGATTACCACAAAATGCTCCTAAGAAAATACCCAGCCAGCGCGATCGCCCCCAAAGTAACAATAACCCAACTGCGAAGCCCGCACTGGGCCACACGGGTGAACCATACTTTGAAATAGGTAGTTTATAAAGCACTAACCACGCGGTTGTCACATAAACAACAGCAATAACGAGAACTTGAGTTAACCAACGGGTATTATTAATTTTCAAACCAAGACGAACAAGAAACCGGGATAAAAGTAACAGGTGGTTTTTCAACATCATAGGTGGGTGCAAGTAAAACGAAAGCAGAGCGGTAAAACCTGTTACAGTTTTATCAAAGGTCTGAAAGTACCCCAAATTATCGACTCGAAGGCAGAAGGTACTAAAAGCACGCCTTACTAACTTTTAATTCGTCTGAAAAATATTTTGCACCATTTTTTTTCCCGAACTTTCCGCCATACGATCCAGCTGTGCAACCTCACCAGCATCTAAATACCAGCCCAAAGCACCAATATTTTCCCTTGCTTGCTCTACAGATTTTGCTCCAGGAATCGGAATGGTTCCTTTACTCATACACCAGTTGATTGCCACTTGCGATATGGTCTTGTTTCTGACTTCCGCAATCTCTCGCAAACAGGCTAACAACGGATGAATACTCGGTAGTAATTGCCTAAATAATAAACCACGAATACCTTTGGGAAAAGGACCTTTTTCCGAATATTTTCCTGTCAATAACCCTAATGCCAAAGGGCTATAGGCAATCAATTTAATTCCAAGTCCATCACAGATCTCTTTCAAACCCAGTTGGGTTACGGGATAGGTAGACAAAAGTGAATACTGAACTTGTAAGGTTGCGATTGGTACGCCTCGCTCTGCAAATCTTTTATACACCCATTGGAGCCGTTTGGGACCATAGTTAGATAAACCCACTCCTTTCACAAGCCCTTGTTGGTAAAGATCGGCAAGACCATCTAAAAGTTTACCCTCTTGCCAAGGAGCATAATTTGCTGTAGACCAATGCATTTGCACCAAATCGACATTTCTTCCCAAGCGTTGGGCTGAGGATTGACAAGCAGACACTATGGATTTTCGTGTCAACCTCCACGGATAAGCAGCAAGTTTTGTGGCAATGCAAATATCGTTTTTATTGGAACCCACGTATTCTTTGGAAAAACGTCCCAACAGTTGTTCGCTTCGCCCGTTTAATCTTCCTGTTCCGTAGGAGTCCCCCGTATCAAATAAGGTCACGCCATGACTGACGCACAAGTCAAAAACAGCTTGCAACTGGCTATCCATACTTTCATCGTACCCCCAGAGCAATCGGTTACCCCATGCCCAAGTTCCACAGCCCATAGTTGAAAGGGAGAGTTGGTGATGCATTTTATACTTATCCTTTACACAAGCTTATTCAAAAGTTCATCGTTAGACCATCCAGTTAACAATATCAGCATCCATAATATGACATATTGACTAACTACTTATCAGACATCTCCAAAAAACAATGTAAAGACTGGCTATGCTTGGTCTCTACAAAGATTGTAGATGACGAACCATTCATTATCTGGAGATATCTATTCTCTAGATAAGAATCAACACTGGCACAACTAGCTTAATATCTGCGTCTACCACCTCAAGTATGCTCCATCTTTTTCAAGATCCCATGCAGAAACATCAATGCGTCAGCTTAAACAAACAAACACCATCGCTTTATTCTTTAATAAGCAGAAATGCTTGTAAACTATAAGATTGGTGGGTTGAATCAGAAAAACACGCGGTGGAGCGTGTGGTTAGTTACAGCATTCTTTAAAGCTATGAAATTGACATCACGTTTCATGACTCAAGGTTGGCGGCGAATACTCAAATCTCTGTTCCCCATCCTTGTTGTACTCTCGTTTACTACGGTACTGCTAGTAGATAGCTTAACTCCGACACTGGCACAACTTCCACGTCACGAAATTCGTGGTGTCTGGATGACCAATAACGATTTCAATGTCATGAGAGATCGTTCTAAAGTACAGGGTGCAGTTACCCAACTGCGGAAGTTGAACTTTAACACGATTTATCCTGTTGTATGGAATTCGGGCTATGTCATGTATCCCAGTGCAGTAGCCAAACGTGAGGGAATTCAGCCTTTTGTCTTGAAAGGCAATGATGGACGTGATATACTTGCAGACCTGATTGCCCAAGCCCACAGTCAAGGTTTGTTTGTGATTCCCTGGTTTGAATTTGGATTCATGACTCCAGAAACATCAGAACTAGCCATGAATCATCCAAATTGGCTGACTCAAAAGCGTGATGGCAGTAAAGCTTCAGTTGGTGCAGCTGGCGAAGTCGCATGGCTCAATCCATTTCATCCAGAAGTACAGCAATTTATCCGCGATCTTGTACTGGAAATAGTGACTCAATATGATGTCGATGGCATTCAGTTTGACGATCACATGAGTTTGCCCTCGGAATTTGGGTACGATAAGTACACAGTTTCACTGTACAATCAAGAGACTAAAAACACTCCTCCGAGCAATCCTCAAGAACCATCGTGGTTGCGCTGGAGAGCGGATAAAATCACAGCATTTATGGTACAGCTCAATCAAGCTGTCAAAGAAAGAAAACCAAACGCAATTTTTTCTGTTTCCCCCAATTACTACGATTTTGCCTATAAGTTTCACCTGCAAGACTGGCTCACTTGGGTGCGGATGAATATCGTAGACGAACTGATCGTGCAAGTTTATCGACCCAATCTGGACAGTTTTATTCAAAAGATTTCCCGCCCGGAAATGCAAGAAGTGCAACAAAAGATTCCTACCGGGGTCGGTATTATGGCGGGGTTGCGGAATAATCCAGTTCCCATGCAACAAATTAAAGCTCAAGTGCGAGCTGTTCAAGAACGCGGTTTGGGTGTCGCCTTCTTCTACTTGGAAAGTCTGTGGAATTATGCGCCCGAACCCACTGCACAAAGACTGGCTGGGTTTCAAAGCTTGTTTCCTTATCCCGCCGCCCGTGCTAGGGCTGAAGTCCGTTCTGTTAGTACAACTGAGACTAACAGAGACTTGGAATTAGAAATCCGCGAGCAGTGATCGTTGAGTGTCAGTTAGGGCTGAATTTTCACTTGACTTGCGGCTTTTGTTGCTTTTTCTCTGGCTTGTTGCACGTTTTCTCCTTTGGCTAAAGCAACTCCCATCCTTCTATAAGGATGGGCATTTGGTTTACCAAATAGTCTAATATCTACGTCTTTTTCTGCTAGCGCTTCTGCTACACCGATGTAGTTTATACTGTCCGAACGTTCGCTAGCCAAAATAACAGCACTAGCAGAAGCTCCAAACTGTTCTATCTTGGGTATGGGCAAACCTAAAATGGCTCTCAAGTGCAGTTCAAATTCGTTGAGGTTTTGCGAGATTAATGTCACCATACCAGTATCGTGGGGTCTGGGGGAAAGTTCGGAAAATATGACCTCTTCTTTTGTAATAAAAAACTCAACGCCAAAAATTCCCGCTCCACCTAACGCATCGGTGACTTTTTTTGCTATTTCCTGCGCTTCTAATATCTTTGTGTCTGTCATTTCTGCTGGTTGCCAAGATTCTTGATAGTCTCCTCTTTCTTGGCGGTGACCTATAGGAGAACAAAAAATTGTTGGTGCGTTCCATTGCTTTATTGTTAGCAATGTAATCTCAAGTTCAAAGTGAATGAATTCTTCAACGATGACTTTTTGGCTGTCTCCTCTAGAACCTGCGATCGCATAATTCCAAGCTTTCTCTACTTCGCTTTGGTCTCGCACGGTAGACTGTCCTTTCCCTGAAGATGACATCACCGGTTTGACAACATTGGGAAATCCAATTTTCTCAGAAACAGCGATCGACTCGTCTAAGGTTGTTGCATAACCGTATCTAGCAGTCCGAATCCCTAATTCTTGATGGGCTAGCTCTCTAATTCTATCGCGATTCATCGTATAGTTAGTTGCAGCCGCAGTTGGGACGATCGCAATTCCTCGTTGCTCAAATTCGAGTAGTTTTTCTGTTCTAATGGCTTCAATTTCTGGTATAATGAAGTCAGGCTGGTGTTTAACGACAACAGCTTCTAGATCGTCAGGGTTTAGCATCGAAATAACTTCATTGGCGTCGGCAACTTGCATTGCTGGAGCATCAGGATAGCGATCCACAGCAACAACATAATTGCCAAGTCGTTTTGCTGCAATGACAAATTCTTTCCCAAGCTCTCCCGAACCCAGCAACATTAGTTTTTTTGGCAGCTTGATGGAACTCATGATTTTTTCCTAGCTATATCGCTTGTGTCTGTTGAACAATTTACCATCTGACCCGATCTTGCGGTGCGAGTGTTTGCGATCGCCCCGAGCGCAAGAAAATGTACACATATTCGCTGACTCTGTGAGTTAGACTCTATAGTACTGGGGCTAATTTCACATCTGATGCCAATACAGGCTCGCTATGCTAATCTGCCAAAATCCTGAATGCTCGAACCCGTTTAACTCTGATGGCAACAAATTTTGTACTAGCTGCGGACAGAATCATTTTAGCAATCTCCTGAGACATCGGTACTGTGTGAAAAGATTGTTGGGGGAAGGGGGTTTTGGCAGAACATATGCAGCTGTAGATGTTGACAGACTCGATGCACCCTGTGTTATAAAGCAATTTTTCCCACCAGTGCAAGGAACAGCACGTATTAAATCAGCAGAATTGTTCAAGGATGAAGCCAAGCGGCTTTACGAACTCGGAGAAGATCACCCTCAAATTCCGCGATTGCTTGCTTACTTTGAACAAAGTACGAGTTTGTATCTCGTTCAGGAATTTATTGAAGGACAAACTCTCTTACAAGAAGTCAGACAGCATTCCTTTGAAGAAAGTCACATTCGAGATCTTTTATTGGATTTATTACCAGTTCTGCAATTTATCCACGAACGTAATGTTATCCACAGGGATATTAAACTGGAAAATATCATTCGCCGCAAAAGTGATGGCAAACTCGTATTGATTGATTTTGGCGGTGCTAAGCAAGTGAGCCAAACGACTTTAAAACCGGGTACGGTTATTTATACTCCCGGTTATGCGCCTGTAGAACAGATACAAGGATATGTCTGTGAAGCTAGCGATTTATACGCTTTGGGTGTAACTTGCGTCCGTTTGTTAACTCAATGTTTGCCTTCAGCAGATGTATCGGGAAATTTCTCGGATAATCTCTACGATGCTTACAATGCTCAATGGTTGTGGCGGGAACGTTTGCAGGAAAAAGGTGTTAGCGTTAGCACTGAGTTAGAGCAAATTTTGGATAAGTTGCTGCAACATTTTGCTAAAGACAGGTATCAATGTGCTAAAGAAGCTTTACAGCATTTGAATGGCAAACAAAAACTTGAATTAAAATCGTTTAGTTTTTATGTAGTGACTGTCGATGCAAGAGGTCAAGAAGTCAGTCGCGATCGCCGCAATGCAAACTTTTTTGTTCAAGGCTTGGGTAACGAAGTCACTTTAGAAATGGTGGAAATTCCCGGTGGGAATTTTATGATGGGATCGCCAGAAAATGAAGGGTTTCATGATGAATATCCCCAACATCTTGTTACGGTAGCACCTTTTTTCATGAGTAAATTTCCCATCACTCAAGCACAATGGGAAGCTGTTGCAGCGTTATCTTCTGTCAATAAACCATTAAATCCAGAGCCATCAGGTTTTCGAGGTGCAAATAGACCCGTGGAAAATGTCTTATGGTATGACGCACAGGAATTTTGTGCGAGACTATCGCAAACAACCAAACGAAATTACCGTTTACCAAGCGAAGCGGAATGGGAATATGCTTGTCGTGCTGGAACTTCAACACCGTTTCATTTTGGCGAAGCAATAACGACGGATCTAGCCAACTATAATGGAGATTTTGCTTATGCAGGAATTCATACCTTTAAAAAGTCAATCACAGGTAAATACCGCGAGCAAACAACACCAGTAGGTAGTTTTCATGCCAATGCATTTGGATTGTACGATATGCATGGCTTAGTTTGGGAATGGTGTGCCGATCCCTGGCACGATAATTATCTTGCTGCGCCAAATGATGGGAGCGTGTGGGAATCGGGAGGCGATAGCGATCGCTGGGTGCTTCGAGGCGGTTCATGGTATGACCACCCTGCAAAATGTCGCAGCGCAAATCGGAGTAAAAATGGATCGGGAGGATATAGCAATTATGGCTTTCGGGTGGTGTTATCTTCTTTAACTTGATTTGAGCAGGTCATTTTATTCTTCTTCATCCCAAGCTAGAGGCTGAGAACGAGAGGACGAGAAATGAAAAACAAAAAAGGCGAGCAATTTGCTCACCTGAAAGGAAGTCGAAATTGAGACTATAGAAAATCTCTAAACCAGTTTCAAATCTGGATACTCAGCTAAGATGTCATCAGAAGTGAGGGTATCCCCAGAAGCTTGTGGAGTCCACAGCACTTCCATAGCTAGGAGTTGCTCCCCAGGAATACTTCCCATAACGCGTAAAGCTTGACGCAAATCATCAGGGCTGTTAACTTCTGGAAGTTGAAATTTACCCAGTGTTGCAGCGAGTAAGGTAACGATAATGTATTCCCCAGGACCTTCTGCAATCAATTTGGTAGGATTGTCGAGTTCACCCCCTGCAGCAGGTAAAGCATCTTTAGGTGTTGCTGCTTTCAGCTGGTTATTAACGTTAGTGAGAGTTTCTTCACTAAATTTGCTGCGTTCTGCTATTGATAAACGATTAAACTGTGACTCAGCAGCATTTAAACGTGCTTGTTGCGTTCCCGAACCAGCATAAACCCAGTATTCTGGATGGCGTAACAGGGCGAGGCTTGCTTCTTGTAAAATTTCTGCTCTACCTTCAGGAGAGTTGGTGTCAGCAGTTTCAGCAATGTAGTTGAGTTCGTTTTGCAAACCGCGAGCGCTAGCTAACAAACCAACTTGCAGGCGGGTGACGGAAACATTTGGGTTGCTTCCAACTTCTGTTTCACCACTACCACCACCCACACGGCGGAAGGTTTGGACAAAAAAGTTTGCGATCGCTATAAATATGAACACGCTGAACAGAGTCCCTAACCCACCCCCAAATCCAAAAAAGGGTATCAGGAAAGGAAAGCCAAAACCGCCACCACCACCATAGGGATAGGGAGCGTAATATCCTCCACCGGGGGGTGCATAAGTCCGGGGAGATGAGTAAGGACGGCTCGAAGGGACTCTGAAAGAACCACCTCCGATCCTACCTCCACTAGCGGCTAACGCTCCATTAGCTTGACCGAATGCTAATGCGAACACAAGGCTTAGGAGGAACAGGGTTTTTAAAACGGGTTTGATAGCTTGTTGTAGTTTTTTATGCATAATCCAGTCACTTGAAAAACAGTATTGGTTATTTTTTCTCCCAATCCTAATTATGAAGGTCTGTGGGTGACGTCAGCCTGTAGCCCTAAGGGGTTGTTGGTTTGAAAGGCACATTTCCAATGTACTGTCTTCGCTCTGTGCTCAACAGCGAACTTTGGGGGGATTTCTGGAGTTGATAACCGAACAACATAGTGATTGGGGACTGTAGCATCCTATTCGAGAGCCGAACACGGGAGACAAGAAAGAGGTGTTTGTAACTCCCACACGGACTCCTGTCTTCACTTGCTCTGCCTTTGGTTGTATATCCTACAGATACTTGTTCTCCACAAGTAATTTTTTTTACTTATTTTTTAATATTCTAAATTTTAAATAATTTTAAGCACAACGAGCAATCTATACCAAAATAAGGTGACTGTTGAAATTGCTCATCCTAAAAAATAAATTTTTATAACTATAGTTAAATCTCTATAGCACTTGGTTCTAGGCTTCTTTAAGAAGTTAGGACTTTCAGCAAGAAAAATAAAATATTTTTTTGTAAAAAAAGATAATTAAGAAAGGTAGCTTTTTGGCATTTTGGCATAAGATATAAGTGGTATTCAGATATTCTAAGAACAATAGTAAACCAGCGTAGTTTCAACAGGAGTCGGTTGCTGTGTATTTTACAATCACGGCTAACTCTTTTGGTTCAAGTCCAAAAAGCAATTATTCAGCAGATCGAACTTCGATATCAACTTAAGGTCAAGGGGTAACCTATGAACTCTCGAACTAATCCTTTAGATGGAATAGAATTTTCTCAGGAACCCACTAGACTAGTGATTGGTTTGAGCTAAACGTTACCCAACAAGCTAAAAATACATTTTCAATTCTATTGATAATATTTCGTGTTTCAGCTTTCCTGATGTTGAATTATTCAGATGTCTGATGGAAAATATTTCACGAATAAGTGCTCCCACTAGAGCTAAAGCTGCATCTTACCCGGACATCCTGGTGATATCTCGTTCCTTTCAACCGCAAGAAGGAGGAATTGAGGAGTACGTTTACAATCGTTGTCTGCAAGATCCAGAACGAGTGGTTGTTTTAGCCGCTCGGTGCGCGGGGGATCGATTGTTTGATAAAGCTCAACCGTTTCCTACATATCGCTGGCCTATTTCCCGCCTGTGGTGTGGTAATGTTTTCGGGAATCTAGTGCAAACTCTCCTTAACTCGGTCTGGTCGTTTGTACTAGCTATTAAACTCTACTTTCGCTATCACTACCGCTATATTGAATGGGGTCATGGCTACCATTTTCTTTCTCTTTTGCTCTTAAGCTACCTCCTCCCCGTTCGCTGTTTCATCTACCTACACGGTCAAGATATTCTCCATCTATCACGTCACCCCATATTGCGCCCTTTGTTTGAACTGACATTGAACCGAGTGCAAGGGATTGTGTGTAGCAGTTCTTGTACGCAAGATTTTTTGGCGACTCATTTTAATTTTAATACTCCTACTCATGCCATTAAGCCTGCTGTCAGAGGAGAAAAATTTGGTGTGACCACTCCAGATAGCATTAGGAATTTACGCGCCCACCTCCGCTCTGGATATAAAATTCCAGAGACAGCAGTGGTCATTCTTTCAGTAGGACAGTTGACAAAGCGTAAAGGCTTTGACCGCGTTATTGAAAACTTGACACTCCTGCTAACTTGTGGGATAGACGTGTACTACATCCTGTGCGGGCGGGGTTCTTATGAGTCTGAACTGAGAGCGTTAGCACATCGCTTGCGGGTACAGGGGCGGGTTCATTTTGCAGGATATGTCTCTGACCGCGAATTAACAAGTTATTACGCAGCTTGTGATATATTTGCAATGCTAAGTTTGTGCGATAATCAAAGATTATCTTGTTTTGGTGGTGGTAGCATGGCTTGCTTGGAAGCAGGTTACTTTGGTAAGCCCGCGATCGCCTCGAATTTAGGGAGCCTATCAGATATCATTTACCATGAGGACAATGGTATTCTCGTCGATCCCAACTCCGGGTGCGAAGTTTTCCAAGCGTTTAAGCGTCTTTGTCAGGAGCGGAACTTGCGCGAAGCATTGGGACGCAGAGGGAAACAATTGGCCGAGCGAAAAACTCTCCATCGATCGCTCTATGTACCTGAGTCCCACTACTCGACTTGGTTAACTTAGCCACCACCAACTATGGTCACAACCTCAATGCGATCGCCTTGTTGAATTCTCGTCTCGGACCAAAACTGACGGTGTAAAATTTCACCGTTGTATTCTACTGCAACCAAACGGGGATTAAAACCCAATTGTTGGAGTAAGTCTGGTAAAGAAGTTTCAGGGAGGCAATTGCGGGTTTCGCCATTCACCTGAAGTGTAATTGGGTTAGATATAGGGCTTACCATGTTCCGGTCTCACACGATTTGTCAGCTGAGAGATAAAAAATTGTGTCACCAAGGTGGGTTGTTCCGCCTGTATGAGACTGCGTACCACAGCTACGCGATTTGCTCCTGCATCAATAACATCATTGATGTTGCTTGTGTCGATCCCACCGATAGCAAACCAGGGGATATGGCAATTTTTAGCAGCATAGCTGACGTATTCTAACCCAGCAGCTGCCTTGCCCTCCTTTGTAGGAGTTTCATAAACCGGTCCGACACCAATGTAATCTGCGCCATCCGCAATAGCCGCTTGCATTTCTTGCAAATTTGTGGTGGAACGACCTATCAAGCGGTGAGGACCGAGTAATTGACGGGCAACAGCAACAGGTAAGTCTTGTTGTCCGAGATGCACTCCATCTGCATCGACTGCCAAAGCCAGATCCACGCGGTCATTAATAATAAAAATAGCACCGTAGGTACTGCATAACTGCCGCAATTTCTTGGCTTGCTCCAGACGCTTAGTATCATCAGCTAGTTTGTCGCGGTACTGCACCAAAGTTAAGCCTCCTTTAAGAGCGGCTTCCACAGTGTCGAGCAATCGGTCGCTCGGGGAGGTGACTAGATACAAATGCGATCGCAGTAAAAGTTGCTGTCTGTGATAGCCCATCAGACGACTTTCTAGGGTATAAATACGGTAGCGCATCTGCTTAAAAGCTTTCCCCATATTGGGGTTATAAAGCTTCCCGTACTCTTCTAAAACCCTCAAAGCTTCTTGCACCCGGCAAAAATTAGCTTGCAGGAGCGACTTAACGTCCGTGCGTTGTTCTTCTTGAGGGTGAGTCAGATCCGTTCCGGGGTCATCAGGGGTATTTCGCGCCGCCCGCAATTCAGCCGTATGCCAGCTTGCCAATTCTTGTCGCTCTTTCTTACATTCCCCAACCAGTTGGGCGCTATTCAAGCCAAACCGACACCATTCCTCAATGATACGCAAACCCTCGCGAGCTCGATCCAGATTGGCATCTAGTATCCGGTAAACAACCTGCTGAATATGTTCCTTTTGGCTGTGGGCTTCGACCATTACAACAACCCCATTTGTGTTTTCATCGTAACAGCCAGCCTCTTTCATATTCGTAATATTCTTTGTATTTCAATAGGTTCTTTCTTAAATTACTTTGTATCAACAATCCCCATTTGGTCAACATACGAGTACTATTGTGGTCATATCTACGTCTAAAGAAGTATAGAAAGTGCTAGTTAGTTAAAGGAGTTTGTAAAAGTGAATTGCCCCCACGTTATAACTGAGCCTTGTTGGACATATGCCTTACCAGCAACGTCGATCGCTAAAAGCAGCAAGTCACGTTCTTTCATTCATATGTCAATGATGTCAGTGATTCGTTCTTCAATTTTATTGTGTACCGTTAGCATGGGAGTGGCATTTTCAGGATTGCTAGAAGCAAGTTGGAATGCCGCTCTTGCTCAGCTACCCCCCACCGAAATTAGAAATGCAGGGCAACCCGATGTCAGAACAATGTCTCAGGTAAATGTACTCTTTGTCAACCCAAGTATCGGAGATGACAAAGCAGGAAACGGAGGTGAAAATGCTCCTTTTAAAACAATTACTCAAGCACTACAAGTTGCTGGTTCCAATACAGTTATTATGCTCTCAAAAGGAACCTATAGTGCCCAGACAGGAGAAAAATTTCCGTTAGTTCTCAAACCAAATGTCTCAATTCAAGGGGACAATCGCAGTAAAGGTCGTGGTATTTTAATTACTGGAGGAGGCAGTTACCTCAGCCGTACCTTTGGAGGTCAAAACGTCACTATTGTGGGTGCAAACCAAGCAGGCTTGAGTGGAGTCACTCTTAGCAATCCCAATCCACGCGGTTACGGTTTGTGGATTGAATATAGTAATCCGTTAATTGCAGAAAATACTTTTACTGGCAGTACCCAAGATGGGATTATTGTCACGGGCAACAGTACGCCCGTTATTCGTAATAATTTCTTTTATGAAAATGGAGCAAACGGAATCACAATTTCCGGTTCCTCTCGTCCGGAAGTCCGAGAAAACGTATTTCAACAAACAGGTTTTGGCATTAACGTTGCTCAAAACTCTCAGCCAGTTATAGTAGGTAACCAGATTCAATACAATAGAGTTGGCGTCATCGTACAAGCAAAAGCTCGTCCCATCTTGCGGAATAATCTCATCCAGGGTAGCAAAGAAGATGGGTTGGTTGCTCTTGCCTTAGCGGTTCCCAATTTAGGAAGCACGTCCGAACCGGGAGGTAACGAGTTTCGCAACAACACCCGCCACGATATCAATGCCAGTGCAGCCAAAGAAATTTTTCCGGCTTTCGGCAACAAAATCAATCAAAATCGCATTGCAGGTAAAGTTGATTTTACAGGTAATGTTGCGATCGCAGATGCAACCACTCCGGGTCGTGGAGGAGAAGTAAATTATACAGAAACCAGAGTGATGACCTCTGTCTGGGCGTCACCACCTCCCCCTCTATCTTCCAACAGATCCCCCCGCAGTACTTCCACACCAGTTAACAATCGCGTATTACCATCATCGCCGGATAATTTTCTACTTTCGGCAACCCCTGCAAACAGGCAACCTTTACCCAGAAGCACGGGAATAACCGCACCTAATGTACAGACAGGATATCGAGGGCAGCCTTTACCCACTAGAACGATCTTACGTCAACCTGCACCTTTCCCCAGCAGACCTCCTCAACTACCTGTCAATAATTCTTCAGAAGCTTTACAGTCAAATTATACACGTATTTCTCCTGATACTATCGAGTTTGCTGCCCCACAAGCAGATTCTCAAGTGTCAAATACCGTACTTGCACCCGCACCAGTGCAAAGAGCAAGGTCTCAAGCAGCATCAATGCCCGGTATAGAAGCAGCCCCTTTAGGTGAGTCAGCCCTTCTACCAGTTCCCGATGCCAATATTCCCGTGGGTAACAGTCGCGGTAGGCGAAAAGCACCACCTCAAAATTCTTCAATAGGAGTTTACAACACAGCTGCGGCATCAGCAGCCCAAGAAGAGCGAATTAATTTACGTTATCGAGTTATTGTTGAGATACAGAATGGGAAAGACCAAGAACTAGTAAAATTTCTCGCACCGGGTGCTTTTCGGACTCTCTGGCGGGGTCGTGATGTTATGCAAGCAGGAATTTTTAGCACTCGTTACAACGCCGATAGTATGGTGAAAATATTTAACAACAATGGTTTGAGAGCCTCTGTTGAACCAGTCAATTAGGGATTGGGATTGGGGATTGGGAATGAGTTATTAGTATTTCCCCCTTGTCCCCATTGTCCCCCATTCCCTATTCCTCATTTCCCAGTCGCCAATAATAACGATTCCATTCATACATTCCTTGAATTTCGTATTCTTCTCCGGTGTTGAAGCGAATAATGCAATTTGTTGACGAACCGCTACTGTCATTCGTTTTATCAATTCCAATTACAATACAATTGTACCATTGGCGACTGCACGGACCATCATCTTGTACCCATTCCCACAAAGCATTACACACTTCAATCCGAGCACCAACTTTAAGCATTGGCGCGTGCTCACAAGCATACTTTTGGAAATGACTGTCTTCGACGCGATTTAGCCATTGTAAGCCATAGCGATCGCGAATAAACTGCACTGCACCTGAGTCCTTTTCAAGCAGCCAATCGTTAAGTAGCTGTGCTTTCCAGGAAAGGTTTTGTGCTTCTTGAGACTTGACAAATTCTAACAGCGCTCGTAATTCCTCTTGTGTAAGTTCATCTAACGGATTTAAAACATCCGATATGTCTAGTTGAGAGCTTTCTTTAACTTTCTCTACTATTTGTAGTAGTATTTCTTTTTGTGTATCTGTGAGAGGGCAGCTAGCTGCATCGCAACGATAAAACGCTACTTGCAAGGCTACTTGAATCTCATCTGGACTCATAGGTGGTATAGCAATTGAGGACTTGATGAACCCTCAGCAAATAGCTGAGAGCTTTATTTAATAATTATTACAAAATTAAAAAAGAAGTCTCCCATACCTATAGAGCGAAATTCCTGTAAGCTGGGGTAAGTGTAGCTTATGATTCTATTTATCCACGGCGTCTTTATATGCAGTTGCGATCGCTCACAGTTCTTCTTGTTTCCTGTATCATTTGGGTACTGTCATGGGCATTTACCCCTTTTGCTGAAGCACTGACACAGGTTAAGCTATACGATCTCTCCTACCAACAGTGTCCGCTAGAACTAGCACAAGGAGCTGTGACAAGTGGTGGAACGACAATGGCAGCCAACTGCTTTATTGTGACAGGCAAAGCTAAAAATGATACTAATAAGACCGTCTATGATGCGGATATTTTTGGTCGTATTTATGATGCTAACAACGATCCGGTGATGCAAAACCGCACGCGTCTTGGGTCTATTGAGGAAATTCCTCCCGGTGTCAGTAATTTTGAATTGCGAATTTCCGTAGCAGCAAATCAGCCCTTACCTCTCAAGCTCAAGCAATTTAAGGCAGCAGGGTTCAGCGCTCAGATTCGGAAGTAGCAGATCGACGACTGAAGGGCAAAAAAGTAGAGACGGTTTTCTAGCGATCGTCTCTAAATCAATGAAAAATCTCTAAGTTGTAGAGACGCTTTCACTCAGTGCGTCTCTACGTTGTTTTTTGGAGAAACCTATTGAAGCAGTTGCCAAACTTAACCGACTATGGAAAAGCGTGCTAAAGACAGGAGCAAAGAACTCAAGACGTTTAGCAGTAGAAAAGCCAGTATAGGAGAAAAATCCATCCCACCCAAGGGGGGAATTATGGAACGGAACAGATTGAGGTAAGGGTCTGTAATTTGGCTGAGGGCTGCAAATGGCTGGTTCCCCCAACTGATGTTAGGGAACCATGACAAAAGAACTCGGATAATCAGTAAGATACTATAAATTTGTACGAACTGATAGAGTGTGTTGATCAGTAGATTCATGGATGGGTTGGATTCCTGTTAAGTGTTAAAAGCAGTCTTATCTTTGATTCTAATTTAGCGCCTGCCACAGCGTGTGCAATTACAATTATCTACCTTCAGTTACCAGCTATGATTTTTCAATCAGTCGATTTGTCAATCAATCGCCGATTGCTGTCTTACCGTAACTCCTCAGCACGGGGAGAACGGTCGTTGATGGGTTGATTGGCATTGCCATTCACATTTCCCAATTGCTGCCGCACTTCATCAATTGTGGCATTGAGTTGAGCAATTTTATCTTCTAGAGATCGCCGTGCCATCTCCATATCCATGCTGTCCTCCTCAGAAGCTTGGATAGGACGCTTTTTCGTTGCTTTTTTAACTTCTGTTGCGCTAGAGGTTAACTGACGCTCTTCTTCTGGTAATTCTTCAGGTTCTCGTTTGTAAGCAACAAGCGCACCCACAATCCCACCTACTACACTACCAACAATTGCTCCGGTTAGAAAACCACTTGCAAAACCATCTCGCTGACTCATATTTTTATCGCCTCATTCTCCTTTACAGTTGTCAGTTATCAGTTATTATTGTTCACTGGTCACTGGCACTGTCCCTACGTGCATACTAGCTTAAGTTCCAAAAATGCGATCGCCGGCATCTCCCAAACCTGGTACAATAAAACCCCGATCGTTGACCATTTGATCGATGGTGGCAGTGTAAACAATTAAGCCAGGATAAGCATCATTTAATTTTTGCAGAGCTGGTGGAGCTGCCACTACGCTAATAATCCGAATCAGAGTTG
This sequence comes from Tolypothrix bouteillei VB521301, assembly GCF_000760695.4. Classification (GTDB taxonomy): domain Bacteria; phylum Cyanobacteriota; class Cyanobacteriia; order Cyanobacteriales; family Nostocaceae; genus Scytonema; species Scytonema bouteillei_A. The sequence goes on from NZ_JHEG04000001.1 coordinate 362,841, forward strand.
GATCGGCACCCCGTTGTGTTAATTCTGCCATAGCTGCCATCATAGATCCACCCGTTGCGAGCATAGGATCGGTAACCAACACTCGTGTTTGTGGTTGAAATTTTTGAGGCAACTTATTTAAGTAGCACTGAGGCTGTAAAGTTTCTTCATTTCGCACCAATCCTAAATGATAAATTGATGCTAGAGGGAGAACTGTTTGTGCCCCTTCTAGTAAGCCCAGTCCGGCTCGTAGAATGGGTACTACTGCCACAGGTACGGTTGGATCTATCAAAGTGGCAGGACAGGAATCTAAGGGAGATTGCACTGTTGTTTCTTGAGTGGGTAACCATTCTCGAGCTGCTTCATAAGTCAGCCACCGTCCTAACTCCGTCATTGCACTGCGGAACAGCACAGACGGGGTTCCAGCATCACGAGCAACTGCCAACCAGTGCTTTATCAGGGGATGAGGGGGAACGTATACGCGCAATTGTAGCGTCATAGCCGGAAATAGCCGCTTTTTCTAATAAATAACGACTGAAACATCATAATACTTTTTACCGAGCGCGGGTTTCCACTCTGAAAACTACTTTTTATTTGTTGATAATAACTTGCATTTACAGTTGACAAGAATTCTCAATCAAGGGTATATTATTGTTCAGTGTTCTCCTCTCTTTAAGGATCGGCAAACGGGATTGGTCAGCTTTCTTCTGGCTTGTCCCTCTTTTTTGTGATTAGTTAGTGGTTAGTGGTTACCACCAACCACTAACCATTAACCACTAACAATTATATGGATGTCATAGTTATTGGATCTGGGATAGGCGGTTTAGTAACAGCAACTCAATTAGCCGTAAAAGGGGCTAGAGTGCTGCTACTAGAACAATATTTAATTCCTGGAGGTAGCGCTGGCTATTTTGAGAGACAGGGTTATCGATTCGACGTAGGGGCATCCATGATATTTGGATTTGGGCAGAAAGGAACAACTAACTTGCTCACTCGCGCTTTACAAGCTGTCAGCATTAACTTAAAAGTGATTCCCGACCCCGTTCAAATTCATTATCATTTACCAGAAGGTTTGGACATTAAAGTGAATCGGATTTATGAGGAATTTTTGCAAAATTTAATTGCGTACTTTCCACATGAAGACAAAGGAATTCGTCAATTTTACGATGAATGTTGGCGAGTCTTTCATTACCTTAATAGCATGGAGTTGCTGTCATTGGAGGAACCCCAGTATTTACTACGGAGTTTCTTTCAGAAGCCCCTGGCGTGTCTTGGGCTAGCAAAATATCTACCTCAAAATGTTGGCGATGTAGCAAAGCGTTATATTAAAGATCCCCGATTGTTAAAATTTCTTGATATAGAGTGCTATTGTTGGTCAGTCGTACCTGCCCGAATGACACCCATGATTAATGCTGGAATGGTTTTTTCAGACAGGCACTACGGAGGTGTGAACTATCCTAAAGGTGGGGTAGGACAAATTGCTCAAAAATTAGTGGAAGGGTTGATTAAAGCAGGCGGTCAAATTCAATATCAAGCTAAAGTCGCGAAAATTCTCATAGAAAATCGACAAGCCGTGGGCGTACAACTGACTAACGGTCAAGTGTACCGTGCCAAACGAATTGTCTCAAATGCTACACGTTGGGATACCTTTGAGAAGTTACTCAATCAACAAGAAATTCCATCTAATGAGAAAAGATGGCAGCTACGCTATCAAAAGTCACCCAGTTTTTTAAATTTACACATGGGAGTCAAAGCAGAAGTTTTGCCTTCAGGAACAGAGTGCCATCACATTTTGTTAGAAGACTGGGAAAAGATGACAGCGACAGAAGGAACTCTCTTTGTGTCAATTCCGACGTTACTCGATCCAGAGTTAGCACCTTCTGGCTATCACATCATTCACGCTTTTACACCTTCCTGGATTCATGAATGGCAAGGTTTATCACCTAGTGAGTATGAAGCAAAGAAAGAACAGGCTGCTTGGAGAATAATTGACCGTTTGGAAAAGATTTTTCCAGGGTTGGATACTGGTTTGGATTACCTAGAAGTGGGGACACCTAAAACCCATCGTCGCTTTTTAGGTCGTGATGATGGTACTTATGGACCAATCCCCCGATATAAGTTGCGGGGATTGTTGGGAATGCCATTTAATAGAACTTCGATTTCAGGGCTTTATTGTGTAGGAGATAGTACGTTTCCCGGTCAAGGTTTAAACGCAGTGGCATTTTCAGGATTTGCTTGTGCTCACCGTATTGCCGTTGACTTGGGGCTGTAGTACAAACCCTGGAATAGAATAGTAGGTTGGCTGAGAAGGGAGTTTTGCGAGCGGGGGTTCTGGTGGTTTACCTTCTCATCTGGAGGAAGCTTTGATGTCACGACTGCAACTGAGCTTTACTTAATATCTGCTCGATCGCGTTGAAACTCTCACGGCAAATCACTACGCGACAAACCCCCAGTCTGTGTCCGCTCAAAAACATGGTAAAGGAGAATCAATACTACAAGGGATAAGAATTAGCTGAGCCTCGCGATATCGGAGGCTCAGCCTTGCACCCTTAATCTGTTCCTGTTCCTCAAATAATAGTGACGATTCGACCCACAATACTTGTAACTAAATTAATTGTTCTGAGAACAGCAACTGTATTGTTAATTTTTTCCAGTACATTGGTCAGTTCGTTAAGAGCATTTCTCAGATCGTTTTCTTGCGCCTTTAAACGCAATCCAATATCTTCTAAAACTGCATTCTCTAAGTTTTCACGAGCTTCTTCATAATTTTTTCTGACATCCAGCAATTCCTTTTGCCGCTTTAGATCGGGTTCGTTTTGGATTGCCATATTCATTTCTGGCGAAGTCAGTCTTTTTTCATGCTGCCTCATCTTAGCTAGTAGTTGCTCTCTGGCTTGTATGTTTTGGTTCATTATATTTTCCATGATACTAATCCTTCTATTAATTGATTAATTTTTGTTTTCAACAAGTGCTAAAAATGTATCTATATCTTTCAAAAGATGATTGAGTCGTGCCACATTCAATTCACCGGATACTGCAGCCTGGTAAGCGGTTTTAAATTCCCCTAAAGCCTCGCCTGCATTCTTCAGTTCTTCGACTTTTCTATCCATCGTGAGAATTTTTCTTCTATCTTCAATCCATTGGCTTTGCTCCTGAATTTTTGTACTACTAGTGAGAGGTTCTATAATCAGGCGTTGCTCGCGTGCAGATTGAATCATCTCAACATCATGTTGCAAACTCTCGCTCAGGTAATTAAGCATCTCTTGTTGTATTGTCAATTCTTTTAGAATTGTTTGATGCCGTTTTTCCAACTCTTCTTTTAATGCACCTTTGATTTTAGAACTAATGACGGCATGAGTGACTGCTTGAGCAATTCCTTGATTTCTCGAAGAAAATAAATCGCTGTTTTGCAGAATTTGACTGCTCTTGTTAAGATTTTGAGTAATACTTGCAATTTCTGACTGAGCGCTAGCAGGTGCATCAGAAGTTGCTAATTCTTGAAGTGTAGAAAAGTATTTTTTTAAAAGAGTGTTGTGATTGCGAACTTCTTCTATGACTTGCAGTCGTTTTAGATCGGACTGAGAACGCTGCGTATAGTTTTCAAGACTTTGATTGCTCTGTCTGTCATCGCGCAATATTTGCTCTGAGGTTAGATCGATTCTAATATCACCAGCAGTTGTCAATAACTCATTAACAGCTTCAGCATACTTAGTTCCTGCATCTGTTAATTTTTTATATTCTTCGCTAGAGCGACAGCCAGTTGTTAAAGTAGCTATAACAGTAAATATGATTACTGTTTTAGAAAAGTATTTTTTCATGGTAAAACTTACGAGATAAGTTAACTTTGCAATTCTTGAGTCTGCAGATTTACCTGCTGTGTTGTTGGACTGTTAACTGGTTGCTGTTAATTGCTTTGTCAAGCTTCTGTCTGTAAATAGCTTTGCTCAAACTTATCTTATGCAGGGAGAAATTTTAAAAATCAGAGAAAATTGGGTATGAAATACAAATAAGGGGGGCAATACAAACTCTGTCAGCCCGAACAAATAAACTACTCAAGTAAGGGCTGAAACCTGCTCCTATAGGGGAGTGAAAAATATTGAAGTCTCTGCGCTAAGGTTTCGTTCAGCCAGAAATCTAGTAAGATGTCAAACTAAAAGACAAAGATTTGACAGAGGTTTTTAAGGATGCACATTACAGACCAACTAGAGCAAACATGGCAGGATAGAGCACTTGATAGCATTATAAATATAGTAAGAGCACCTGATGGTGACTTTGAGAGTATTGGCGAACTTGCAGATGCCCTTGGCGATCGCCAAAGCTTACAGAAAGTAGTAGAACTTCTTTGTGGCACCCCACAAGGGGAACAAGCATTTCAAAAGCGCCCTAGATTGGGTGATATCAATCTACAAAAACTTTACAGTTTACCAACTGATACTCTAGGTTATGCATATGCTAATCATATGCTCAAAAACAATTTGAAACCTTTATATGCAGGACACGTAGAGAACAATCTCCAATTCTTAGGAGCGCACCTTACAGAAACACATGACATTTGGCATATCATCACTGGATGCAATACGAATATTCTTGGAGAAATTCAATTAGAAGCTTTCTACGTTGCCCAACTGTACTTTACGCGTTTTTGGCTGGCATTATTAGCGAAGAATCTTGTTAAAGCTACTATTTACGATATTGAGGTTTCAACAAAATATATGGACGCGATGGCTAAGGGATGGTTAATGGGAAAACAAGCCAAGCCTCTGTTTGGTGTTGAATGGAATCTGTTATGGGAACAGCCATTGGAAAATGTCCGTACTTCGTTCAACATCATTCTTTCTGATACTTGTGAATGAACGAGCATAAGTTATTGTGGAACGGGCGAGACGCTTGTAAACCAGAACGAGCGTCCCGCTCGTCCCACAATTATAAGAGCTTATCTGGTGTAATAGGTAAATGGCGGATGCGCTTACCCGTAGCATGGTAAACTGCATTACCAATCGCCGCTGAAACACCAGTAATTCCTATTTCACCGACACCTCTTACACCCGCCGGATTAAAGTTGAGATCGGGTTCCCCAACAAAAGCAACCTCAATGCGAGGAATATCTGCGTGTGCGGGAAAATGATAGGTAGCAAGGTCGTAAACCACTGGATAACCGATATTTGGGTCAAAGTGGCACTCTTCCATCAATGCTTGCCCAAGCCCCATAATAACACCGCCCCGTACTTGAGAAGCTGCCGTCTTAGCGTTGATAACGCGTCCGATATTCATTACGGATACCCAACGCGTCACTTGTAGGCGTCCAATTTCTTCATCTATACTGACTTCACAAAAATGCGCCCCCCACGATTGAAATGCCCATTTCTTTCCTTCAGCTCCGGGCGCTGACGATGCTGTTGCTTCAACAGCAGCTCGTCCGGACTGGCGGAGGCTGGAAAATACTTCCTCAGCAGTCTTGGCTTTGGCAGATTTTAGAACCTCCTGACAGGCTGACATGACTGCTGGAAGGAGAGATGCTGTCATCATGGAACCACCTGCCAAACCGCCATCTGGTAGCAATGAGTCACCCAGATCTACCCGTACCTTTTCTACAGGTATCCCCAAAACTTCTGCGGCTGTAGAGGCAACAACCGTATACGCACCAGTACCCATATCGTTTGCAGCAGTTAAAATATGTGCTGTACCATCCGGTAGTAACCGTACTTTCGCGGATGCCGCACCCCTACCACCAGGGAAAGTTGACCCTGCCATTCCCCAACCTATAAGCTTACCGTTGCGTGTCAGCGATCGCACTTGAAATGGTCTGTCTTTCCAACCAAATTGTTCTGCACCAAAGCGCAAACATTCAGAGAATGCTTTTGCTGAAAATGGCAGCCCTTTACGCTGGTGTTCTTTAGTTTCATTTTTCAAACGCAGTTCCACAGGGTCCATCTTGAGCTTCCACGCCAGTTCGTCCATTGCTGACTCTAATGCCCAAAGACCCGGATTTTCTCCTGGTGCTCGCATGAATGTTGGCGTCCCGGTGTTTATCACCGCCAGTTCTTGCTTCAAGCGCAAATTCGGCGCAGCATACATGACTGGAGTAATTCCCGTACAGGGCTCTGTAAAAACATCTACTAGGGATGTACAAGATTTGACATCATGTTCGACAGACATGAGGTTACCATCCGCAGTGGCTGCCAAGCGGATAGTTTGCTCTGTTTCAGAACGGTGCCCTGCATTTGCGGTCATCTGCGCTCGTGTCAGAACAACTTTGACGGGGCGTTGGAGTTGGCGAGCAACTGCAGCACAGAGAATACCGTGGGGCCAAGGGAAGGCTTTAGAACCAAAAGCCCCTCCAATAAAAGGAGTAACAATACGCACTCGTTCTTTTGGGAGCCCAAAAAGTTCTGCATAAGTACGCTGGGTACCCATCACCCACTGGGAGGGTTCGTAAATTGTCAGAGAGTCAGAACCTTGCCACTGAGCAATAGTCGCATGGGGTTCCATGGGCGCGTGCAATTCAGTGGAAGTTTTGTAGGTAACTTCCATCTTTGCTGTTGCACTTGCCATCCCTGTGGTAAAGTCTCCCTTCTGGAACTTCATCCCCTCACCAAACATGGATGGAGCTTCTTTAAAAGTAGCCTTTGCAGGATCTATAAGGGGTTTTTCAGTTGCGTATTCAACCTTTACCAACCGTGCTGCATGACGCGCTCGTTCAAAAGTATCTGCTACCACCAAGCCAACGATCTGTCCTGCGTAATAAACCTTATCATCAGATAACGGTAGACGAGCCTCGTAAATTTTCGAGGTCATGAAATTATTGGTTGGCTTAAATATCTTGGGTGGGTTTTTATGGGTAAATACAGCGATAACACCTGATGCTTTTTCTGCTGTACTGGTATCTATACTTTTAATTTGTCCGTTAGCAATGCTGGCTGTGACAAGGTAACCGTGAACAAGATTGGGAATTTGATGCTCGGCTGCGTAAGTCGCCGTACCCGTTACCTTTGCACGTCCATCCTTGCGGCTGACCGCAGATCCATTAACTTTGTTCATATCACCCCTCCTCCTTTAGCTGAAATTGTCAGTGCACGGCGAATGGCTCGTTTTGCCATATCAACTTTGAAACTATTGTGAGTTAGGGGTTTTGCTTCCCGAAGTGCAATGTCTGCTGCTTGTTCAAATATTGTCACGTCGGCACTCTTGCCAATTAAAAATTTTTCTGCTTCCGTCGATCGCCAGGGTTTGTGGGCTACACCACCCATTGCTAGGCGAGCATCTTTGATTTTCTCTCCTGAAAGGTTAACAGCAGCAGCGACTGATATTAATGCAAAGGCATAGGAAGTGCGATCGCGTAATTTCAAGTAAACTCCGGACTTAGCCAAGGAAATTGGCGGTAGGATAACAGCAGTAATCAACTCACCTGGTTCTAAATTTGTGTCTCGCTGGGGAGTATTTCCTGGCAATCTGTGAAAATCTACCATCGGTATTTGCCGCTTACCTTTGGAACTTTCTACAACAACGACAGCATCTAAAGCAGCGAGAGCAACACACATATCTGAAGGATGAACAGCCAAGCACTGGTCGCTAGCACCTAAAATAGCATGACCGCGATTAATCCCCGTTGCTGCGGGACAACCAGTTCCCGGCTGGCGTTTGTTACAAGGGAAAGCGGTATCGTAATAGTAAGGACAGCGAGTGCGTTGCAACAAGTTACCTCCTACGGTTGCCATGTTGCGGATTTGCTGAGACGCACCAGAGAGAATGGCGCGGGATAAGATTGGGTAGTCGCGACGAATATCGGGATTATCTGCAACAGCTGTATTGCTGACAAGCGCTCCGATTTGTAGACCCCCATTAGTGGTGCGAGAAATGCGCTTCATCTCCAATCGGGAGATATCTATGAGTTGAGATGGCTCATCTAGAAAACCCTTGAGGCGATCGACCAGATTTGTACCACCTGCTATGTACGCAGTATTTTTGTTAGCTGTTGAGCGTTGGATGGCATCTTTTACGGATGTCGCCCGAATGTAAGTAAAATTATTCATGCAGGCAACTCCTCAGATTCGCGAACCAAAACAGTTGCCACGGGAGAGGGTGTTTTTTGTCCTGCGACTTGTTGTACTGCGGCGACGATACCGTTGTAAGCACTGCACCTACAGAGATTACCGCTCAATCGCTCTTTGATTTCCACTTCAGACAGTTCGGCTAGTTGCGGGGGACTCGACAAATCTGGAGTGACAACACTGGCACAACCGCGTTTGACTTCGTTAATGAGGGCAACAGAAGCACAAATTTGTCCTGGCGTGCAATAGCCGCACTGAAAACCATCGTTGTCAATAAAGGCAGCTTGCATGGGATGGAGAGTATCTCCCTTTGCCAGCCCTTCGATGGTAACAATTTCTTTGCCCTCTTGCATAATTGCTAATGTCAGGCAGGAATAAACTCGCTCGCCATCAATCAAAACAGTACAAGCTCCGCACTGTCCGCGATCGCATCCCTTTTTGCTACCCAACAGTCCCAAGCGATCGCGCAAAGCATCCAAGAGCGTAACGCGAGGCTCAATAGAAAGGGTTTGCAGTTTGCCGTTAACATTTAGTGAAACAGACATTTCACCTCCGGAACTTTGAGCAGATGCCTTTGCTGCATTTGCCTGTTCGAGCAATGAAGGAGCCGCAATAGCTGCTCCAGTTGCGGTTAGTGCTTGTCCTAAAAAACCACGGCGGGACGTTTTTCCCCCACCCTTGTTATGGTTTTGCATGATTCTCTTCCTCTGGATCGGAAAGTGCAGAAATGCACTCTCGCTTACATTATCATTGTTCTCCAGATTCAGCGTTCCTTTTCTAACCAACTCACTGCCCAGTCAACAGCGCTTCTCAACAGAAAAAGCTTGGTTTGCGCGTTACCGACGTGAGAACTTTTCACATGACCCGCTTGTTCAAAAGCTGTACCCATTTCCTCAAAACATTCCCCCTTCAACTCAATATCCCTGTAGGTTTTCCAAACCCGTTGTTCTCCTTCAACAATCGGTGAACCTTGGGTAATTTGTTTTACTTTGGTAATTCGATACTCAGCAAGATGAAAGCAAGTGTTGGAATCGTACCCAACCCCTAAGAGCAAAACCGAAGCATTTAGGTCATACAAGCGAGCCAATGGCGATTCATTACCCAAGCAATAATCTAAGCTGTGATTGTTGATAATCTCTGGTGCATGTTTTCCCCATGCAGCAAATGAAGACGTGGGATGGGAACTCCGCACAACATCAGGGAAAGTCCGAAAAGTTTCAGCAATTTTACCCATTCCGCGTGTGGGAGTCAACCGCGCATCAAAGGCAGGCATGGTGTCTCTAATTATCTGAACCCATTCACTTGGTACGGGTGGATTTTGCCACTCTGCGGGATCGGAGTACTCGCCAGAGTGACTGGGCATAACGAGAGTACCTGTAGTCGTTAGTACATCCATAAAAGCCTGAATGACAGTGACCGGACCGCCACAAACCCATCCCAATGACTTTAGTGAAGAATGGACCAGTAGAATCGCTCCGGGAGTTATACCAATCTGGCGCAAATCAGCGGCAAGACTTTCGCGAGTGCGGGGTGATGGTGTTTGAAAAATGGTTTCTGCTTCACTCATATTCAGGATGATAGTTGAAAACGAAGGCAGAGGGCAGAGGTCACAAAGAAGGTCTGAAGTAAAGAGTTACGCGATCTTAAACTGCTCCTTTGTAGATTGCTAATGCTCGTCTGACTGCGGCATCTGCATTGATAAACCCACTGCCATATACAGTATCGTATCCCGACCCACCCAAGTCGTAGCTTGTCTCAGACAGAATTTGCTTGATTTGAGTAGCATTCAGGTTAGGGTTGACACTCCAAACTAAGGAAGCAACACCTGTCACGTTGGGAGTTGCTGCTGAAGTTCCATTAAAGCCCATATAAGTACTGGGATAGTAGTCAAAACCAACTGTACCGTTTGATAAACGATATGCTCTAGTGGTGGGAACTTCCGACGGTCCCATCAGTGTTAAGCCAGGTCCATATTGAGAGTAGTTAATTCGTTCGCCTGGTGTTGCATCATAACCGTAACTATCGACCGTTCCCCAAGAAGCACCTACAGCGATCGCATTACTATACAGCCCTGCTAGTGTTGCTGGATATGAGAGACCGCTTACACCTTTATCACCGTCATTACCTGCTGCAATCAAAAATAGGACGTTGGGATTATTCGCGACGATTTGATTCAATTCTGGATCGAGGTTCGTTTGACCAAACGCACCAGTGTATCCCAAACTCATATTAATGACTAAGCGCTGTCCGTTTTGGCTGGCATGACCGATCAGACTGCGGGTGGCTTCAGATAATGATAAATCATTTCTATTGCCACCTAAAACATCAATGTTAAAGACTGGCGAATTCCAATTGATCCCTGCTATTCCCAATCCATTATTACTATTGGCAGCAATGATACCTTGAACAGCAGTACCGTGAGAGGTGGAAAATACATCATCTTGGAAGTTGGGAGTAAAAATAGTTGTTGTGCGTAGATCGTCATGAATATAACCGTTGCGATTGGCTGCTAGACCCGTGTCTTCAATTCCAATCAACACCTTATTCGAGCCTGTGGTGAAGCGCCATGCATTTTGAACACCCATCATATGGAGGTTCCATTGTTGTCCAAACAATGGATCGTTGGGGAGCACTGATAAGTTCAAATGACTGTCTGCAAACACAATGCGATCGATCCCTTCAAATAGGATCTGACTGCCATCATTTAATGTAATGGCATCAAATAAACGGGTTCCATTACCAGGGTTGTACAGAACGCCGCCGCCGTTACTAGCATTACTAAATGTGACTGTACTTGAGTAGATGCTGGAAAGATTCAATAAATCCTTCCATCCATCACCAAAGTCTACATTGCCGTTCCCAGAAATAACAGTACGACTAAAACCAGTTTTATATGTAAATTGATTGGCGTCGAGGGTTCCAAGTACAGTACGCGTATTGTTGGCGATTGATGTGGCGGATAATCCCAAGCGATAACTTATACTACTATCATATTGAAAAACTTTTACGTAATAAGTACCGGCTAGTAAAGTACCGTCCAGCCATTCCATATTTGTGCTACTATTCACTGACTTCTCAACAAGTGACCCGTTCGCGTTATAAAGTTCTACATCTGCATCTCCAGTTAAACCATTTAAAGATAAGTTGAAGCTACTGTGACTGGAAAGATTAAAGCGATAGATATCAACAGGATCGCTATAGCCGACAAAATCTGTAAAGGTTTGAGGACCCTTTAAAGTGCCTATATTGTAGGCATTGCTAAAGACACTACCAGGATCTGGTGCAACCAGCGGGCTGAGTTCTGATGAAGACAGCATATATGGGCGATCGGTATCATCAAAAACGCCGTCAATTGAGAGAAAGTCAGCATAATCAGTACTTGAACCCGAAAATTTTCTCACCGCTGTAGCGTCATTCAGTCCTTGCAGAGAGCCTGATGATAATCCTACAAAGGAATAATTGAAGCCCGTGTCTGGATTTGATTGTTCGCTTAAGTCAAAACCGTCTAACATATGCACTGTCCTCATTATGGTAGATACGTTGTACTCTTAGCAGTTGTCTTCTAGTAGTTCACCACATAAGTTTTGATGACCACTTACCTCGTTCCCAGGCGGAGCCTGGGAATGCCTTACAGGAGGCTCCGCCTAGGGTGTCGCGAGGCTCTCTCTGCCTCGCCGACTGCGTTCCCTGGTAGAACCACCGGAACGAGAGTGGGTAGTGCGTTCACTGACCCATCGAAAATTAATGGGACAGACCACTAGTAGCAAATATCACAATTTTTGGTAGGTCTTGACTTATAGAGACCCACTTATGAAACCATCTCCCTCAGCATCAACTGTACAGATAGTTTGCACGGTTATTTCTACTGGTAATTCTGGAAATCGATCGCAGAAGATTGTATTGAGCTAAATTAGCTTATTCGTTTTATTCAACTTTTTTGCCGGGTGAATTTCTTCTACAGCAACTGCATTTACTTTTACTAGAATTCTCCGAAATAGTAATATCATACGCCCGAAATAGTAAATTTTATTCTACATCACAATTAGAAGGTTCTTATTGGTTTGCCTTGAAACGAATCTTCAAGAAACCCAAAGAATAATGAGCTTGGGATATCCCAAACCCCAAACATTAACTCCAAATTGTTAACTATGACTCCATAACAAACAGAATTGATTGGATGGCTATAAAATTAACACGATTTCCAATGCAATGGCCATAAACAAAAATTATTTAGACAAGAATAAATTAAATTAAGATTAACTTGCAGCGTCACAGTTTTTAGTGACACATAAGACTCCAAAATGAAGAAGCAGGATTCCTGATTTGATTGAAATTATTTTTTTGAGAATGTTTTAAAAATCTCAGACGATTTCCAATCGCAAAAATGGTACCAACTGGGGCTTGACAAACGTCCTCTTGGAGAGGTATTTACCTGTATCTGTGGTTGAAAAAATTTTGATGTCAGCAAAGGGACTCATTCTGAATCAGTAAAATTGTATAATTTATAACAAATAATTATTGACTGACTGCAAAAGATACAGAGTGTATAGTAATACACAAATTAAAAAATGCGATCGCAATTAATTGTTTGAGATTTTCATGTAAAACTTTTTCAGATCAACCAACTTTACTGCTAAAACTTTCCGTCAAGGGAGGGTTGAATTTTTTGATCTTACCACTACTCTTAAACTGAACGAGCGCACTTGGGAAAGAGAAATGCCCACTTCTCATAAACCGCTCTTATCCCTAGAGCTTCCCCTACCTTCGCCACTCCCCAAGTAAGTGCATAAGGTCAACACTACAACATCTATTTCTTATTGCAACTGTAGAATTAGGTCAGTTCATCACAGGAGAGCATACAACCTATGGGTGCTTCATCCAGATACTGGAAAATTTGGCGAATTAATCCAGCCAGCGAACAAGCGGGGTACAAACTCTTCTTAGTGGCTCAGGCTCAGGATTTTTGCCAAAAACAGTTGTCACGTTCCCAGAGTGGAGATGTAGAAACTGCTCTTTACGCTTTTTTCTACAATCAAAAACTTGAGGTTGATGACAAAAATCGTGCTGTTGCTGGGCTTTGTCTCAGATGTTACATTTCCGATCCTATACTAAAAGCTTGTCAAAAAATTGACAATTTATTTGGTACGGAAAAGCACTTTACGTACCAAGATTTACTGCCTTTTGTTCTTAATGATGATGGTGAAAGCCTGCTCGTTCTGGATAAAGATGGCAAAAATCAACTGCTTTTAGATAAAAGCGGCGAAGCTAAAACAGCAAGTTTTAAATTCTTTTCTCTTAGGGTTCTGCAAACTTACAAGCCAGACTCGCAGTCTCGAATGAGCTTAGAGAATTGGGCTTATTTGCAAACCAAACAAAATCCAGAGCTAAAAGATTTTTTATCGGAATTTGGTTTTCAGCATCTGAGCGACTGGGCGCTGTTGAATCGTGCTAGACCCAAACAGCTAGAACGCTTCTCACAACGCGAACGTCATCTAGTAGAAGTTTTTCATGGTGTTTATCGTCGCGACAGACAACAGCAGCGTTCTTATCAAACTAGACGATGTCCCGATCCTACTACCGCTCAACAACAAGAAATGCTTGCCCAGTTGAAACAACGAAATGTTATTATCAATGACTCAATGGAGTTAATGAAAGAACTCAAACTCGTTGTTGCACAACTCAGGCAATACGATATCTGGAGCTACCGAGAATCGATAGAAATTCAAGATCCGGAAACTGGAGGTTACACACTTAGATCTGATTTACCTTATGAATCCCTAAGTGAAGTTGATGTGGAACAGCGAGAACTTTTAGAGTTTTTGCACGAGCAACTACAATTAGCTTTGCTAAAGGCTATTAAAGAAGAAATTCAAGCAAGTCTTAACCGATTGGAAAAAAGCAAAAAGTATGCGCCCCTAGCTCAAAAGTTTATTCCTGGATTGAAATTATATTACGGTCAAGGATTAGCTCTAAAAGAAATTGCTCCTCAATTAGGAATGAGTAGCTGGGATCAAGCCAGACGAATCCTAAACCCTGGTGAACTTCTAAATAAGGTACGCTATGTCACAGTTGAAAAACTCATTGATAAAATTTTACAAAAAGCGGAGGAAAAAGGTTTAACTAAAATTCCTCCACAACCAGATTATCTCAAAGCTATTTCCGAACAAATCGAAGCTTTTGTTGATGAAGAAGTTTTTACTGAAGCATCAGAGGAAATTAGGGTTGGCAAAAATCGCTCCATGAATAGCGTATACGCACGAAAACTTTTTCAATACATAGAACAACGATAAACACAATTTCAAATGAGGAGAGAACTTAGTATGTCCCAGTTATCGCTTAATTCAACAAGTGTCAGGTTGATTTTGCCAGAAAGTATATGGTTGGAACCGGAACATTTTTACCAAGCAATACAAACTAGTAACCAAATTATGAATGAATCACAACAGTGGCAAATTTATCTTAATAGCTTGGGATTATTGGGGTTTGAACAGTGGCTGACCGCACGCCTTCCAGAACAACTTATTCAAAAACATACTCATGTCATTGAAACCTGCGCTCAACTGCAACTCGGAGAATTCAAATTTTGCCTGATTTCTACTGAGAATATACTTGATGAAGTTGTAAATATACCGGAAAGTACGATTCACCAACACGAACAACTTGCTCATTTTTATGTTGTGCTAGAAGTTTCCGAAGAACAGGAAGAAGTGATTATTCGAGGTTGTTTGCGTTACGATCGCCTTATTACTTATTGCAGTAGCGATTTCTTACAAGATGGCTTTTATCAATTACCTCTATCGGTATTCGATCCAGAACCCAACCATTTGTTACATTACTATCTTTACTTAGAACCTAGCTCTATTCCCTTACCTGTAGCGACACCCGAACAAGTATCAGATAAAATATTAACATACTTTAATGAAACGAGAACTAAATTGAGCCAATGGTTCTTAGGAGCTTGTGATGAAGGATGGGAAATTATTGATAGCATGCTCGATCGCGAAACGAATTTGGCATTTAATACCAGGAATGCTCAATCAGGTATTAAGAGAGCTAAATTAATTGATTTGGGAGTGCAACTCGGCAATCAAACAGTAGCTTTGTTAGTTAATATCACAGAAGAAACTGAGGAAAAATTAGGTGTTTTGATTCAGTTGCATCCTACTAATGGAGAAAGAGTATTACCATCAAACGTTAAATTAACACTATTTTCTAAAGCTGGAAAAACCCTTCAAGAGGTGACTTCTAGAACTCAAGATAATTATATTCAACTCAAGCCTTTTAAAGGGGAAACAGGAAAGCGTTTTAGTTTAGAAGTCAGTCTCGAAGAGACTAGAGTCAGAGAGCACTTTGAATTGTAAAACAGCTTTCTCAATCAAAATGCTATAACTTTGGATCGCTTAACCACACAGGCAAAATCTTTAGGTTCCTGCATTCTGTTTCTTGATGCTCCTCCCACACTTATCGTTTCTACCAAAGCCCGTCTTATCTGTACAACACGGCAATACAAAGATATGGTATAAAAGTAAAACCCATTACAATCTCGGACAATCAAGTGCATCTTTGAATGAGCAAGTCGATTGTTATTAATTTAGGTCAGGGTAACTTAGATCGGGGATTTCCAAGAGTTACTGTTCAGCTATGGGGAGCCGATTATCCTCTTCCAGAGCAATTTATTGGCGGCTTACCCCCAGCACCAGATCTCGTTGAACTTTGTAGAAAGTGGCAGTCAATCTATCAGAATATTTGCGAACGCAAACAGTGGCGTTCTTCTCCAGTTGATGATGAAGATGATGAACTAGAGATTGATGAAGGTGCTGTTACCAATGTCTCGGTTCTAGATTTTCACAGTGTCTGTAATAGATTACAGCAAACAATGAATGATTGGTTGCAATCTCAAGGAATTCTTAAGATTAGCCAACAGTTACGTTCTGCACTTAACCCAACAGATGAAATTCGAGTCATTATTCAAACAAACGATTTACTGCTGCGAAAATTGCCCTGGCATCGCTGCGATTTCTTTCAAGATTATCCTTTAGCAGAAATAGCGCTTTCTCGCCCGGAGTACAAACGCGCTCAAATTTCGTCGCCACCTAAAGTCAAGAGAGAAAGAGTGAGAATTTTGGCGATTCTGGGGAACAGCTTTGGACTCGATTTGGCTGTAGAGCGTCAATTTCTCAACAATTTAGCAGACGCAGAAGTTGTATTTCTTGTCAAACCATCAAGACAAGAATTAAATACGCATTTATGGGACTCAACAGGCTGGGACGTTTTATTTTTTGCGGGACACAGTCAAACTGAGAGTGACACTGGCAGACTTTATATTAATGAAAACGAAACCAATAACAGTTTGACGGTTGAACAGTTAGAAGAAGCACTCAAAGCAGCTATTGAAAAAGGTTTAAAGCTAGCAATTTTTAATTCTTGTGATGGGTTGGGATTATCTTTAGCGTTAGAAAAATTGAATATTCCCACAGTTATCGTGATGCGGGAACCAGTTCCAAACTATGTTGCTCAAGAGTTTTTCAAACATTTTTTAGAAGCTTTTGCGGTTGAACGGCGTTCTTTATATCTCTCGGTACAACAAGCACGCAGAAAATTGCAAGGTTTGGAAGATGGTTTACCCGGTGCTTCATGGTTGCCAATAATTTGTCAAAATCCCGCTGTCAAACCCCCGACTTGGCTCACTCTGTATGGAATACCCCCCTGTCCCTATCGCGGGTTATTTGCGTTTCGGGAAGAAGACGCACGCTTATTTTTTGGACGGGAAAAGTTTACTCAGGATTTAGTAACAGCAGTGAAAAAAAAGCCATTTGTGGCTGTGGTCGGTTCTAGTGGAAGCGGTAAGTCCAGTGTTGTGTTTGCCGGATTGGTACCCTGCTTGCGACAAAATACAAATATTAATTGGCAAATTATCTCTTTTCGTCCTGGAAATAAACCAATAACAGCCCTAGCAGAAGCTTTTGCACCTTTAAGCAATGCACAACCCACTGACAGTGACAGATTTCACAGTGGGGGATTGCAACTGACAGCGCAAGAGAATTATCAATTGGTAGCGGGTGTAGATTCTCTGACTGACAATTCATCACTCACCAATGAAAACTCCCGTTCCTTAATAAATTTGGAATTGGAACTGATACTCGAACAGGACAACACTGCTTTATACAAAATCATTGAAACCTTTGTTCAACAAAATCCTGGAACTCGCCTAGTGCTCATTGTCGATCAATTCGAGGAACTTTACACCCTTTGCCCCGAACATGAACGCCAGCATATCTTAGATTTATTACTTAACGCCTGTACCCGCGCCCCCGGATGTACCTTAGTCACAACCTTGCGAGCGGACTTTTACGGCTATGCTCTTTCTTATCGTCCTTTAAGCGAGGCCTTACAAGGCGCAGTGCTCAACCTTGCACCGATGTCCCGCGAAGAATTGCGCGATTGCATTGAAAAACCTGCAGCACAAATGCAGGTGGAATTAGAAAAAGAATTGACAAATCAGCTAATTTCTGCATTAGAAGGACAGCCGGGGCGGTTACCCCTGTTGGAGTTTACCCTGACTCAACTTTGGTCAAAACAAAGGGAAGGATTGCTGACTCTTAAGGCTTACGAAGAGATTGGTGGTGTAGAAGAAGCACTCGCCAATCATGCAGAGGGAGTATACAGCCAACTTTCCGAAACAGACAGACAGCGATCGCAACGCGTATTCATGCAGTTGGTACAGTTAGCAGAAGGTGGTGAAGCAACCCGGAGGTTAGCCAGTCGTGCTGAAGTCAAAGAAGAAAACTGGGATTTGGTAACCCATTTGGCATCAAAGCGTTTGGTGGTGACAAATCTGAAGGGACACACCTATTGTGAAACAGTAGAAATCGTGCATGAAGCATTAATTAAAAGCTGGGGACGCTTGGAATACTGGCTGGAAATGGATGGAGAGTTTCGTAACTGGCAAGAAAAGTTACGAGTCGCAATCCGTCAGTGGGAGAGTAGCAATTTAGATGAAGGAGCATTGTTGCGAGGAAAACCTCTTTCCGATGCAGAATATTGGCAAACAAAACGGTGGGAAGAACTGAGTGTTAGCGATCGCAATTTTATTCAGTCTTCTATAGAACTGCGGGAACGAGAGGTCAAACAGCACAAGCAACGACAGCAAATAACTATTATAAGTCTTGCCAGTGGCATGGCGATCGCATCCATACTTGCCGCTTTTGCTGGGTGGCAGTGGCAAAAAGCCCAAATTAATGAAATTCAGGCAACCGTTAAATCTTCACAAGCTCTATTTGCTTCCGACAACAGATTGGATGCTCTGGTAGAAGCACTCAGAGCCAAGAAAAAATTCCGGACAATTGGCACGAATATCCCAGAAACAAAGGCTCAAGTTGATTTGGCACTCAGGCAGGCAATATATGGAGCCAACGAGTACAACCGCCTCTTAGGACACGGTGCCAAAGTACACAATGTCACGTTCAGCCCTAACGCTGAAACCATTGCCACAACGAGCGCAGACATGACAGTCAAACTGTGGCAGAGAGACGGTCGTTTGCTCAAAACGCTTACAGGGCACAGAGGAGCAGTTTATGGAGTGGCTTTCAGCCCTGATGGTTACACCATGGCTTCAACAAGTGACGATCGAACAGTCAAATTGTGGAATCTAGACGGCACTTTACTCACAACTCTCCCTCACAAATCTGAGGTGTACTCAGTTGCATTTAGCCCAGACGGGCAAACCCTTGCCTCAGGAAGTTGGGACGGTAGCATTCACCTATGGAAACGAGACGGAACTTTGTTGTTAACAATTCCAGGTCATCAAGAAAGTGTAGATGCTGTCGCGTTTAGCCCGGATGGTAAAACCATTGCTTCAGGCAGTTGGGACAAAACAGTTAAACTCTGGAAGCTTGACGGCACTTTAGTCACAACTCTTCAGCATAATGACAAAGTTCTGGCGATCTCCTTTAGCCCCAACGGTCAGTTTCTTGCCACAGCAAGTAGCGACCAAACTGTGAAACTCTGGAAAAACAATGGTTTGGGAGGATTTGAAACGCATCCCCACCAAATTTTCAAAGGTCACGACAGCCAAGTTCATGGAGTTGCCTTTAGCCCTGACAGCCAGATCGTCGCTTCTGTCGGTTGGGACAAAACCGTCAGACTTTGGCAGCTTGATGGTACTGAGATAGCCGTACTCAAAGGTCACAGTGGAATCATTTGGGGCGTTACTTTTAGCCCAGACGGTCAAACAATCGCCACCGCTTCTGATGACAAAACTGTCAGATTGTGGCGGTGGAAAAATCCTTTACTGACTGCGCTCAACGGTCATAGTGCTGCGGTTTATGCAGCCAAATTCAGTCCGGATGGAAAGTTCATTGCGGCTGCTTCCGAGGATAATACCGTAAAATTATGGAGGTCGAATGGCAATCCCGTCACAACCTTCATCGGTCATAGGAATGCTGTTTGGGATATTGCTTTCCATCCCAGTAGTAAAACCATAGCCACAGCCAGTTGGGATAAAACAGTTAAACTCTGGAAGCTTGATGGAACTTTAATCAAATCTCTTGTCGGTCACCGCTTCTATGTTAACGCAGTCGCTTTCAGCCCAGACGGTCAGATGTTAGCGTCTGCTTCTGATGACAAAACCGTCAAACTTTGGCAACCCAACGGTATTCCAATTGCCACTCTCATCGGTCATACTGATGAGGTGTGGGCTGTTACCTTTAGCCCCGACAGTCAAACGATTGTTTCGGCTAGTCGAGATAATACACTCAAGTTTTGGCGGCGAGATGGAACTCTTGTGAGAACTGCAAACGCGGGTTCCCCCGTGACCTCAGTTGCTTTCAGTCCCAACGGTCAGCTAATTGCTACAGGAAGTTGGGACAAAACGGTAAAGCTGTGGAAACCTGATGGCACATTGGTGACAACCCTCAGAGGTCATAATGCTGAAGTTTTTGGGGTGGCGTTTAGCCCCGATAGTAAAATTATTGCCTCAGCAAGTGGCGATAAGACTGTGAAATTATGGAGAACAATAGATGGTAAGGAGCTAACAACTTTTAAGGGACACAATGCAACTGTTTGGAAAGTTGCGTTTAGCCCCAATGGTGAAACAATTGTCTCTGGTGATGAAGACAAGAGAGTGCTGGTATGGAATTGGAAACGTTTTTCCCAACAGGATGAACTACAGGTTTACGGCTGTGAGTGGTTGAGAGATTATCTTCGCACGAATACCGATTTACCACCCAAAGATAACCGTCTCTGTTCTTAAATTTGAGTTGTTTTGAAGCTTGATTAATTTAGGAGGATAACATGACTATTAGGGTTGCAAATCTACCTTTAGAATTTACAGAGCAAGATTTAGAAAATTTGTTTGCGGAATATGGAGATGTTCAAATTCAATCTTTGTCTGACGGTCAAGGAAAAGTAAACTTAGACAATCAAGAAACTGAGAATCGTGCTATTGCAAACCTGAATGGTAGAGAATTTAATGGCAATATACTTTCAGTCTCTGCTGATGAGGAAGATAGTAGAGGGTTAAAACCAGCAAGCCATGGAACTGGTAGTCCACCACCAAAACGTACTAGATAGGTCGTCGCAAGCGATCGCGTTTGTAGTAGCAATACTAAATGTTTTGTGAGAAAATACGTAGGAATTGTTTCTGCTGTTGATGTCAAATTTCATTCAGCCTTAGCGAATAGAATTAACCGATATACAGACAAAACCTTCCTGTGCAGGTTTTTTAGTAAAGTCCACGTAGGTGGTGAATCCAGTCCTGTAGGCGGGTTTCTCGCGCCCTGGCGACTGGCGAACCCGTATAGCCCTGCGGGCATAGCTTCGCAACGCGAAGCTTGTGCCTTGCACGTAGCGTCTCCGCTCCTGAGATAGGGTGAACCCGAAGGGACTTTGTTTTTATAGTTGCGAATTTTATTCGCTCTAGGAAGTGTAAGTTTCCTAGAAATGATTTAGGATTGCGTATAGTAGCGATGCATGAGAAGATAGCGCAACTACAAACCAAATATTTATTTCATCGACCGCTATTAAGTATAAAAAATATTTATGCAAATAAAAGATAAATTATCAATCTATAAATCAGTCGTTATTAAATTAGGAAGTGGGGATTTAATAAACGGATTTTCAAGAGTTACCTGCCAATTGTGGTCAGCAGGGTATTCTCTTCCACAACAATTTATTGGTAGCTTACCAGCAGCAGCACATTTAAGCGACCTCTATAGAAATTGGCAATTAATTTATCAAAATCTGTGCGGTCGTCAACATTTGCGTTCTTCAGATGATCCAGATGATGATGAACTAGAATTGGATGACGGTGGAGTTACAAATGTTTCTCAAGTCACTTTTGACGAGCTGTCTCAAAAAATGCAGCAAAGCATTGATGATTGGCTTGCATCTAAGGAGTTTCTGAACATTACCCAGCAACTGCGATCGCAACTTAATCCCAAAGAAGAAATCAGAGTCATTATTGAAACCAACGATGAAATATTACAGCGCATACCTTGGTGTCGTTGGAATTTTTTCAACGATTATCCTAAAGCAGAAATGGCTCTTTCCAGACCAGAGTATAAACGTTCGGAAATAGGAGAGTCACAATCGCTAAGAAAGAAAGTTAGAATCTTAGCTGTCATGGGTAACAGCAAAGATATCAACTTAGAAATAGAAACCCAATCTCTTGAGAACCTAACAGATGCAGAAGTTGTTGTTCTGAATAACCCCTCTCGTTCGCAATTCAATTCCCAGCTTTGGGACTCACAAGGTTGGGATATCTTGTTTTTTGCAGGTCACAGCCAAACGGAAGGTGAAACGGGCAGAATATACATTAATGAAAATCCAACAAACAACAGTTTAACAATTGAACAATTAGAAGAAGCACTGAAAACAGCCATTGAAAAGGGTTTACAACTAGCGGTCTTTAACTCCTGCGATGGTTTGGGATTGGCGTTAGCACTAGAAAAACTAAACATTCCTACAGCGATCGTCATGCGGGAACCCGTTCCCAATTCTGTAGCAGCAGAATTTTTTCAAAATTTTTTATACGGTTTTGCACTACAGCGACTACCCCTGTATCTTGCTGTTCAGCAAGCACGCCGAAAATTGCAAGGATTGGAAGATGACTTTCCCGGTGCTTCATGGTTGCCAGTGATTTGTCAAAACCCAGCCGTAGAACCACCTACGTGGTTGGAGTTGGGTGGAATATCGGTCTGTCCCTACCGAGGATTATTTGCTTTTAGCGAGGAGGATGCAGATCTATTCTTTGGAAGAGAGGAGTTTACAAAGGAATTACTAGCGTCGGTTAAAAGAAAGTCGTTAGTGGCTGTAGTTGGTTCTAGTGGAAGTGGGAAGTCGAGTACAGTTTTTGCTGGATTGGTTCCGCAGCTAAAAAAAGATACTTTGGTTGATTGGCAAGTCGTTTCCTTTCGTCCGGGAAACAATCCAATAGCAGCCTTGGCAACATCCCTTTCCTCTTTGAAACTCACCAGTCAAACCGGGAACTACCACCGAGCTGAGGAAGGAGGATTGCAGTTCCCCAACAAAGAACAATATCAATTGATAACAGGGATAGATATTATTCGCGATCGCCACTTACCGAGAAGCGATCGCAACACCCGTCGCTTAGTAGAACTGGAACTAGAAGTTGCACTCAGTCAGGATGGCAACGCTTTATACAAAATCATAGAAAAGTTGGTTCAGCAAAATCCCAAAAGTCGCTTGTTACTCATAGCCGATCAGTTTGAAGAACTCTACACTCTTTGCAGTGAGAAACAGCGCCAGTACTTCTTAGACTCATTATTGACAGCCGTGAGATTAGCTCCAGCATTTACTTTAGTAATGACTTTACGAGCTGACTTTTATGGATATGCTTTATCTTACCGCCCATTTAGCGATGCTTTACAGGGAAGAGTTTTGAACCTCGGACCCATGAGTTGTGAAGAATTGCGCGATTGTATTGAAAAACCAGCAGCCCAGATGCAAGTCAAACTGGAAAATGGCTTGACAAATAAACTCATTTCTAACGTAGAAGAACAACCAGGACGGTTACCATTGCTGGAGTTTGCCCTCACACAATTGTGGTCAAAACAAAACCAAGGATTGCTAACCCATCGAGGTTATGAAGAAATTGGCGGTGTAGAGCAAGCACTGACGAATCATGCTGAAACAGTCTATACCCAGTTAAGTGAGACAGATCGAGCCAGATCGCGGCAAGTGTTTGTGCAGTTAGTACGTTTGGGGGAAAATACAGAAGCCACTCGGAGGTTAGCCACTCGCGATGAAATCAATTCAGAGAACTGGGATTTAGTAACACATTTAGCGTCACACCGTTTAGTTGTTACAAACCGCAATGAGTTTACAGGGGAAGAAACGGTAGAAATTGTACACGAGGCGCTGATTAAGAATTGGGGACGCTTGGTAGATTGGCTGCAAAAAGACGGCGAATTTCGACACTGGCAAGAGCATCTGCGAACGATCGTCCGTCAGTGGGAAAGCAGTAGCAAAGACGAAGGCGGGCTGTTGCGAGGAAAGCCTTTAAATGATGCAGACTACTGGCACCAGCAACGTTATGAGGAACTGAGTTCTGCGGAAAAAGAATTTATTCGTCTTTCCTTAGAACAAAGGAAGCGAGAAATCAATTTGCAAAAACGCAGGCGACACATTGCTTTTTTGAGTCTTTCGAGCGGTTTAGGAATGGCAATGTGTCTCGCTGGAATTAGTTGGTGGAACTGGCAAAATTCTATAAAAAATGAAATAGAAGCCCTGAGCAAATCATCTCAAGCACTATTTGCTGCAAACAATGGCTTGGAGTCGCTCATCCAAGCAGTCAGGGCAGGGCAAAAACTGAAAACATCAGGCGTGGCATCTCCCGAAACTCAGATGCTGGTGAAATCAGCTTTGTGGAAAGCAGTGTATACAATGCCAGAGCGCAATCGCTTTTTGGGTCACACAGCCAATGTCTACGATGTCAAGTTCAGTCCCGATGGCAAAATACTTGCCTCTGGCAGTCAAGACAAAACTATTAAAATTTGGAGCCCCAATGGTGAGTTAGTCAAAACCATCACCGGGCATCAAGACAATGTCACAAGTATAACATTTAGCCCGGATGGCAAAACCCTTGCTTCTAGCAGTGATGACAAAACTATCAAAATTTGGAGTCGCGATGGTGAGTTACTTAAAACCATCACCGGGCATGGTGGTGGCGTCACAAGAGTGACATTCAGCCCGGATGGCAAAACCCTTGCTTCTAGCAGCGATGACAAAACTATCAAAATTTGGAGTCGCGATGGTCGTTTGCTAAAAACTCTTATTGGACATAATGATACTGTTACAAGTGTCGCATTCAGCCCAGATGGCAAAACCCTTGCTTCTAGCAGTAAGGACAAAACTATCAAAATTTGGAGCCGCGATGGTCGTTTGCTAAAAACTCTCATTGGACATAATGATGCTGTCACGTGCATTACTTTTAGCCCAGATGGCAAAATTCTTGCCTCTGGTGGTAAAAACAGCACGATTAAAATTTGGCATCTGGAGAATGGGAAATCCGAAACTTGGAACGGACATAAAAGTCTTGTCGCAAGTTTGAGTTTTAGCCCAGACGGCAAAACTCTTGTTTCTGCAAGCTGGGACAATGACATTAAGATTTGGAATCTAACTGGTAAAGTAGTTACCACTTTTTCTGGCTATACCCAAAGATTCTTTAGCGCCAGTTTTAGTCCCGATGGCAAGACCATTGTTAGCGCAAGTGGGGACAATACTATCAAAGTTTGGTGTGTGGAATGCCAGCAACCGCAAATCCTGAAAAAACATACAGGTGCGATCGCCAGTATCAGTGTCAATCGCGATAGTAGGATGTTTGCATCCGCTAGTGATGACAGCACGATCTTGCTCTGGAGTTCAAGCGGTCAGTTACTTCATACCCTTCGCGGTCATCATGATGTCGTTATAAGTGTTGTGTTTAGCCCTGACGGTCAAACTCTTGCCTCTGGAAGTAAAGACAAGACTGTCAAGCTTTGGAATCGGAACGGTCAGTTACTCCAAACTTTTGTAGGTCATAACGATGCGATTTCAAGTGTTAGTTTCAGCCCTGACAATCAAACCATTGCCTCTGGAAGTGCTGACAAAACTATCAAATTATGGAGTAAGAACGGTCAGTTACTTCAAACCCTTAATAACAATGGTGCGATTTCAAATATTGTTTTTCATCCGGATGGTGAGAGCATCGCTTTTGTCATAGATAATGAAATTAAACTTTGGAATCTCAAAACTCAAGAAATCAAAACTGTAGGTCACCACGAGTTACCAATTAGAAGTATCAATTTTAGTCCCAATGGGAAACTTTTGGCTTCGGGAAGTGATGACCTTACAGTCATACTTTGGAGCCTAGATGTTGAGAAACCCAAGATTTTTGGTAACCATCTCAGCCCTGTTAAAAGCCTGAGTTTCAGCGGCGATGGCAAAATTCTTGCTGCTGCAAATGCTTATACTATAACGATTTGGAGTGTAGATCGACAGCAAGAGCTTGCACAACTTGAGGCATTTGATGGTAGCTCGATCGTCAACAGTATTGGTTTTAGTGCTGACGGTAATATGATTATTTCTGGTGATAATAAACACCAAATCATTTTATGGAATTTAGACTTAAATAATTTATTGGAAGATGGTTGCAATTGGTTAAAAGACTATCTCAAAAATTCCAACAACAACCAACAACATCTATGTAGTAGTGGCACGTGAATCTGAAGAAGCTAGTACATGAAGGCAGAAGTCTGGAGGCAGATGGCAGAAGGCGCAAAAGTTTGAATGTAAGCTTTTTATCTGTTACTAATGGTTGCCTTATTTACGCCGAACTGTACTAGTGTAGCATCCCTCCTTACCTGAGCTATCCTATAAAATATGACCAATGGGTAGAGACTAGATTATCCAGTACAATTGTGTTCAGCAATTTTTGTGACTAGTTGAGAAAAAAGGCATGGACTCAGGGGACAAAAGCAAGAGCACACCTCGTTCTGCTTCTAGTCAGGGGCACAACGGTCGTGAGAATGAATTTCAAATTCAAATGCAGTTTCAAGAGCTACAAAACACGGTAGAGTCGCTCCAAACTAAACTGGCACAGTACCAGCACTCAGAGCAACAGGCATGGCAGCAAGCAAGAGTAGCCCAAGCAAGAGTGGCAGAATTAGAACAGATTAATGCAGCTTTGCACCAGCGCAATCGCATACTGGAAGCCACTACAAGGGCTGTAAATACAATCCTAACATTTGAGAACTTTGATGATGCAATCAATAGAGCTTTACAAATTATTGGTGAAAGTTTAGATTGCGATCGCGTTTGTCTTGGCGAACACTGTCATGACTTATCTGGCGAAACGCTGGGAGTTATTAGATATTTTTACGAGTGGACATCTCCCTACATTTTCTCGCAAATTCAATCAAATAGTGGTGCAGAAATTTCTTATGAAGGAATCGAAGCAGAATATCAACTATTGTGTCAGGGACAAGCATTTGGCGGACTAATCGACGAGTATTGCGAACCCTTCCGCAGCAAGCAAAAAGCACTTGGCGTGAAGTCAGGCTATGCCATCCCAATTATGATAGAGGGTAAATATTGGGGTATTGTTGGTTTTGATGACTGTCGTGAGGCAAAACATCGGAATTCGGCTGAAATGGCTGTATTAAAAATTGCAGCAGATTGTGCAGGGAGTGCGATCGAGCGCCAACGTACCCAGCAAGCCCTACTTCAAGCCGAACAAGAGCGATCGCAAGAATTGGAACGTCACAACATTGAACTTCAGCAAACGCTCAACCGACTGCAAACCCGCGAGCAACTTTTAGAAGCAACTGACCTCGATTTAGATCGTTCCCTCGGTCACGTTCTCCAAGTCACTAGCGAACACCTCGGCTCCACCTCTGCTGCACTCTGGCTCGCGAACCCTGACTCTGATACCTCTTCACTGCATTTGGTTTACCTCAATGGAAGCATTATTCCTGCTACCCCAGAAAATACCGATCGCCTTAGCGGACAGTGGATTCAAGGTCGAGAAGACTTATCCCGCGATCTGAATTGGAAAAGGCATCTCCACGAACGCGCTCCCGTCATTTACGATTTCGACACTTACCCCGACATTACCCCAGTCCAACGCCAATTTATAGAACGGTTAGGCATAAAAACCATGTTAGGCATACCCCTGCTGCTGGGAGCGGAAATCGTCGGTAGCTTTACTGTCCGCTTTAGCGAGAAGCGCGAGTTTGGGGCAGAAGATTTAGAACTGATTCAAGCGATCGCACACCAAGCAACGCTGACAATCCAATTAATGCGGCTAGCAGACGAAGCTAAACAAACCGCTCTTCTAGAAGAACGCAACCGCATGGCAGGTGAAATTCACGATACTCTTGCTCAAGCGTTTACGGGTATTTCGATTCAAGTTGGCATGGCACAAAAACTTATTGATTCGGACCCCACCGACACCCGGCAGATTCTCGAGCGCGTCCTTACCCTGGCGCAAACCGGACTTTCCGAAGCCCGTCGCTCCATCTGGGCACTGCATCCTACTGCCAACGAATACGCCGATATCGCTCATAAACTGCCACGGTGCATCGAGCAACTGGCTGAAGGGATACCGATTCAAGTCGAAGTGTCGGTTGCGGGAACGCCGTGTTTGGTACCTGCGATCGTCGGTCAAAATCTGTTGCGAATCACCCAAGAAGCAGTTAACAACATAGTTCAACACGCCCAAGCTACCCAATTACGAGTCAAGCTCACCTATAAACCCACGACGCTCGTTCTAAGGATTTGGGATAATGGAAGCGGCTTTGAGCCAAACGTTGAAAACGGCGGCTTTGGTTTAATAAGTATGGCACAACGAGCATCACGCCTAAACGGGCAATTGATAATTTGTAGCTATCCAGGGCAAGGAACTGAAATTCAAGTGCAAGTCCCGCTACAATGAAAGCGCTTCTGCTTGATAAAATGGCTAAGTCCAAGTGGCAGGAACGATTCGACCGAAATTTATGTTCATTGAAGTAAAAAGTTTTGGTAGAAGCGATGGCTGATTTGATTCGCGTTCTTGTAGTTGACGATCATGCAGTTGTACGAAACGGACTCGTTTTAATGGTACAACACGAGCTTGGGATGATCCCGATTGCAGAAGCCAGCAATGGAGAAGAAGCAATCACGCTGTTTCATCAACACCAGCCTGATGTGACCCTAATGGATCTGCGGATGCCGGATATCACAGGTGTTGAAGCCATCACCACAATTCGGCAAAAGTGTCCTGAAGCGCGAATTATTATTCTAACTACCTATGATGGTGATGAAAACATCTACCGAGGATTACACGCTGGAGCCAAAGGATACATTTTGAAAGATGCGCCCCTCGATGAGATTACTAAGGCAATTCGAGCAGTTCACGCAGGTAAAAAATATATTCCACCGGAAATTGGGGCAAAACTTACAGATCGCATCAACGGAGCGCAACTGAGCGATCGCGAGTGCGAAGTTTTACGCTTGATTGCTAAAGGCAGATGCAATCGAGAAATTGGTGAGATATTGAATGTTACTGAAGGCACAGTCAAAATGCACGTAAATCATATTCTCACCAAATTGCGGGCAAGCGATCGGACTCAAGCAGTTGTGATAGCTCTCAAGCGCGGCATTATTCGCATGTGAATCTAAGTAGTCGGTAATACCTTAACTTTAGATTGGTTTGGCATTGGTCGATCGTTCAGCTCGAAAAGTAAACTATCGATAGGCGAAAAAAGAATTAAGTTTTTTTATAATTTATAGTTGTTACAGCAAAGAGTTACAAACAGCCACTCGCCCTTCTGGGAAACTCGGCTTTCCAGACAATTGCAACTGCAATCTCATCAAGCATGGCTCTAAAAACTGGAACTTCAACCTTCACTGCTGCGACAATTTCCTGTTTGCTGAGGTATCCTGATGAGTCGAGTTTCTATGAGCCAAATTCCTGATTCTGGTAAACTCAAGCAACCGATTGGCGATCGCGATCGCGTTCAAGGAGCGACTCAAGCGGCGATTGTCTCCGTCAAGTATGGCAACTATCAGTGTCCGCACTGCTACAAAGCTAACCGCTTGATACCACAACTTCAGCAGCGTCTGGAAAACGATCTCTGTTATGTCTTTCGTCATTTTCCGATTCCATCTCTGCATCCCCAATCACAACGGGCAGCAGAGGCGGCAGAAGTAACAGGCGAACAAGGCAAGTTCTGGGAAATGCACCATATCCTATTTGAGCATCAGCATGCACTTGATGATGGTTTCTTAGTTGAGTATGCACTGAACTTGGGTTTGAATATGCCTCGCTTCCTTTGGAGCTTTTCTGAAAGAGTTTACAGCAATCGTGTCCGAGCTGATTTTCTCAGTGGGATGGAATATGGAGTGACACGAAAGCCAACATTCTTTCTAAATGGGTTGCGGCTCAAAGATAACTGGCATTTGGACACACTGTTATATGAGATTGAGAACGTCAAGCGTTCAAATTCATAAAATACATTGAACTGATAAATTTCTTATGGATGCTCTAAATTCTTCTCAACCCCTTTCCGATGGCACTGAGCAAAACTCTTATCAACCTATGGATTCTTCAGTTGTAGTGACACAAAACGCTGAAGGGACTACTCTTTCTCCCCCCACGTCTTTAACAGTCGCTGCTCCTCCTGTATTGCCACCTGTTACCAAACCCACCCGCAAACCGATTCGCAAGTTGCTGTTGCTGGGCGTGCTCGGTATTGGTGGTGTTGTGGCTGCCATCTATGGTTATCGCTGGTGGCAATTTGCCAGTACTCATCAAGACACTGATGATGCTTACATCACGGCGGATATTCATCCTGTCAATGCTCGTATCAATGGCACTGTCACTGAAGTGGCAGTTCAAGATAATCAATCTGTCAAAGTTGGGACAGTCCTAGTCAAGCTCGATCCTGATGACTACCAAGTAGCACTCCTACAGGCAAAAGCTGCCCTGGATGTTGCCAAGCAGCAAGCTGATGTTGCTCAAGCAAATATAAACGTCGCTTCCACTAATGCTCAGGGACAAACCACCCAAGCACAGGGTAATATTGACGCCGCTACAGCCAGCATTTCTACGGCACAAGCATCGTTAAGTGAGGCGCAAGAAGGTGTTCCCGCAGCACAAGCACAATTAGCTCAAGTAGAGGCAA
The DNA here is from genome assembly GCF_000760695.4 of Tolypothrix bouteillei VB521301. Classification (GTDB taxonomy): domain Bacteria; phylum Cyanobacteriota; class Cyanobacteriia; order Cyanobacteriales; family Nostocaceae; genus Scytonema; species Scytonema bouteillei_A. The sequence goes on from NZ_JHEG04000001.1 coordinate 393,031, forward strand.
ATCTTGCTAAAGCTAAGCTGGATTACGATCGCTACAATCAACTATCTAACGCCGGAGCCATTCCTCGTTCTGAGTTTGATGCTGCCAAAGCGGCTTACGATGCTCTAATAGCACAACGAAGTGCTACACAAGAACAAGTGAAGCAAGCACAGGCGCGAGTCGCACAGGCACGGGAAAATTTGAAAAATGCTGAAGCCAAACTTGCATCGACCAAAGGGACATTACAGGAGGCAAATTCTGTTAAACAACAAACTATCGTAAATAAACGGCAATACCAAGCAGCCCTAGCAGCAGTCGAACAGGCGCAAACCCAGGTAAAAAATGCTCAGTTACAGTTATCCTACACGGCAATTGTTGCTCCAAGTGCGGGAATGGTAGGGAATAAAACAGTAGAGGTAGGGCAGCGCGTTCAGCCCGGACAAACGTTAATGTCGTTAGTGACAGAGCAACCCTGGGTGGTAGCAAACTTCAAAGAAACGCAATTGGCTAAAATGCATCCCGGTCAAAAGGTTGAGATCGAAATCGACTCGTTCCCCGATCGCACTTTCATTGGCAAAGTTGACAGCCTCTCTCCAGCATCAGGGGCACGATTCGCACTTTTACCACCTGATAACGCTACCGGTAACTTCACCAAAGTTGTACAGCGAATTCCAGTGAAGATTGTATTCGATCCACAAAGTATTAAGGACTATCAAACACGAATTTCACCGGGGATGTCGGTGGTAGCTACCGTGGAAACCCCTTGAGAATTCAAAATCAAGCTACTCGCTTAGAGTTAATTGGTGTCTCGGGAGCGATCGCTTTTGCCGTGTTTGTTACCTTGCCGATCGCGATCGCATTCAATGCGGTTTAGGCACGATGGGCATGGAGATTGCGACGCGATTATTGGGATTAGTGCTAGCAGCACTAGGAGTACAGTTTATGCTGAATGGTTTGGCCAATGCAACCATCGGTCTTATGAATCTAGAGGTCGCTCGATAAACGCTCGCTCAACTTATTTCTTCCAGAGGTAAATGCCCATGGCAACCGTAACTCACACTCCCCCAACCCAACCTGATGTCTCGCTCAAAGACTGGATTGGTGTATCAGCAACGTTGTTGGGTGCGTTCATGGCTGTGTTGGATATTCAAATTACCAATGCTTCCCTGAATGATATCACTGGAGCACTGGGAGCATCACTGGATGAAGGAGCCTGGATTTCCACAGCTTATCTGGTTGCAGAAATTGTCGTCATTCCGCTTACAGGCTGGCTCTCTCAAGTCTTTTCGGTGAAGAGGTATCTACTGGTCAATACAGCTCTGTTTATTGGCTTTTCTATCTGTTGTGCCTTCGCCTCTAGTTTACCACAAATGATTCTGTTTCGCGCTGGCCAAGGTTTTACAGGTGGAGTGCTCATTCCGATGGCATTCACGGTAATTCTGATGACTTTGCCACCTGCCAAGCAACCTGTTGGGTTGGCGATGTTTGGTTTATCAGCTACCTTGGCTCCTTCCCTCGGTCCTACTGTTGGCGGATGGCTCACCGATAGCTATGGGTGGGAGTACATTTTTTATCTCAATGTCCTACCGGGAATTTTGCTTCTTACTGGCGTTTGGTATGCTTTGCCCCAGCGTCCAATGCAGTTGAATCTAATTAAGAAAGGCGATTGGTTTGGCATTGTGACAATGGCAATCGGGCTTTCTTCCCTGGAATTTTTTCTCGAAGAAGGTAACCGTAAAGACTGGTTTGGCTCAGAAGAAATTCAGCGAGCAGCAATGGTGGCTGGAATTGTGTTGCCCGTCTTTATCGTTTGGCAGTTTGTCAAAAAACAGCCGTTGTTGAACCTACGCCTGTTGATACGCCGTAACTTTCTGATTGCCATTCTTACGACAATGGGTTTAGGGGTAGGGCTGTATGGTTCGACTTTTATTCTACCTTTGTATCTGACTCAAATTCAAGGCTATAACGCCATGGAGATCGGTCAAACCATTATGTGGGCAGGGATACCGCAGTTGTTTATTACGCCGTTTGTACCCAAGTTAATGCAGCGATTTGATTTACGCCTATTGGTGGCGATCGGCTTTACCATGTTCGGAGTCAGTTGCTTCATGAATACCACAATGAGTCATGACACGGGAATGCCACAGCTTATCTCAGCCCAAATTATTCGAGCATTGGGGCAACCGTTGGTGATGACCCCCCTCTCCAGCTTTGCCACCGTAGGGATTGAACCAAAACACATTGGGTCAGCCTCAGCTATATATAATATGTCGCGGAATTTAGGCGGTTCATTTGGTATTGCTACGTTAGCAACGCTGCAATCAATACGAGAACGGTTTCATTCCAATCGCCTAGTAGATGACATTTCGCTATCAAATCCCATCACGCGCGATCGCCTTGACCAGATGATCCAAATGTTTTTACAACACACTAGCGATCCGACCCAAGCACAGAATCAAGCATTTGCACTTATGGATCGAATAGTACGTCGCGAAGCGAATGTCATGGCATTTAATGACTGCTTTTTCTTTATAGGATGCGTGTTGTTATTGAGTGCATTTCTAGTGTTGTTTTTTAAGAAAATCAAACCTGTGGAGGGTGGAGCCGTACATTAAATATTGTTTGGAGGAACCGAAAATGTTAGCTTATCTGAGATCTTCCCTATGCCAATCGGGGTTTTACCCCAATATATGTAATTTAGTTTTTGTCAACATATATTACAGCAAATTTCAACCTGGTAAGGTACAAAAATTACCCCCCTCTGTCCCCCCTTACCAAGCTATCCATTACCCGCATCTTTCTTAACAATCGCAAAACTCGGATGAAGAAAGGGTTTGAGGAGAAATACGGACTCTAGGGGTTGACAAAAATCAAATGATGTAGAGTAGGGGAGATGGAAGTGGTGGTCTGATGGCGGATGTGGATAGCCATGCTTGTTAAAGATCACTCGAGTGGCGAGGGAAAAATTTGTGGAAGGAATTGCGACAGAGAACCTTTCAGGGGCAGTGGATAAGCAAAGGAAAAGTCTACAATGGTGAAAATGTAAGGAGAATAAGTTCTAAAAATATTCGACAACAAATACTTGAGTAAAAAGAAGTTAGTGAGGTGCGAAAGTCATTTTTAGATGGGGTTTGCAGCAGGTTGTATGAGTACGGCAATCATCGCCAGAACACTACTGTTTCAAAAACGATAAAACAGGTATCAGATTCAATCTGTTGCAGAGCGGCGCGAGGGGGCTAAGCCGCCCCCTCAGGACTCCCCGGCGTGCCAGTTTCAAATGACCATACAAAAACTACTACTGATGCCTCAAAGGGTACAAATGGTCATCTTCAACTGGCTGAATCAAAAATCATGAATTCTGCGAGATTGGCAAAACTTGTGGAATTTTGTTGTTGATAGCACTTCAGGTGTTAGCCTGAAGTGCTGAAAGAAGCTAGTAGATGCAGCATCGCTTTGCTCTGTTCATTGGAGAATACTTGCTCGTGACCAACATAGAGTGAGCGAATGTTCAAGGGTTTAAGACCCAAATGGCACGCAAGGGAAAAGCACACCGCAGATGGAAGAATCAGAAAAATGGGATGAAGTTTGAAGTCCGTTAACAGTTGCCACCCGGATTTTTGGCATTTCTTCAACTGTATTGATAGCAGGGATAAACAGAAGATAGATGCCCTCTGTTCTCTGCCTGCTACCGTCAAAAATCTTAATTGTTAAGTAGCACAATGGTTTTTCAGTAATTTCCAGGTAGCAGCAATATCATGTAATCTTTTTAAACCACGCCAAATTGTCTTTAAACCCGGTTCTCCGTCACGAGTTCGTCCTAAAAAACCTCCCAGTTTAGCAATCATTCTCACAGCTTCATTAAGAGAGGGTGGTGTTTGTGGAGGATGAGGATTTTGCGAAATAGTCACACATAATGATTGCCATTCATGGGTTTCTAAAACTGTATCGCACGGAGTCTGTGGGTGCATTCGCGCTTCATAAGTTAACCAGAGTAAACGCCATGCCACAATTGAATAAGTTGCTAGTGCCATGTGGATGCGACGCCCAGTTTCTAACTGTAATTTTTCGATTCCACAGCCACTCTTTAATGCATAGTGGTAGCGTTCAATTAACCATCGATACGTATACCAACGCACACACCGGGCCGCATCTTCTAAACTCTTAATCTCAAGACTCGTTAATAATAACCAACTAATGGGACTAACGCCTTCTGGAGGATTCTCTTCTCTGGCTAAAATCACTTGTAACTTCACAGGATTTAGCTGCTTTCTTCTGATATGATTCGATGGCACTGCTATGTCCAATGTGGCAAATCGAATAGTGAGATGGGCGATTCTCCAATGCTGTTGTGGTGAGCGGTTCACCTCCACCTTCAGCTCCCCACGTGCAGGTGTTGCATTGATGGCTTCATGTAAATACTTGGCATTGTGGTCTACTTTTCGGTTGTGAGTTCCACGAATCAATAAATGAAAATTTTGGGCTCGTTCTTGATTGAATAAATCAAATATGTCTGCCTCTGAATCCGCTACCGTCACCACAATTTTCTCTGGGGGAATTAACTGATGTATAGCTTGTTCTGTATCTAACCAACGTTGACTTTCTTTTTCTGCTGTTTCTCTTTGATGCCGTTTTTTAGATATGCCTAAATTTTCCAGTTCTCTAGTCCACACATGTTGATGAATAATTCCTAATGGCACTCCATCTATTGAAGCCACCAAACTGGAGTGGACTTTTAATCCAAAACTTGTTGCACAGTCCAGATATCCCAAACCTGTCGTTTGAGGATGGTGTGTTAAATCGATATTCGTTGTATCTTGAATTGCCAGTAGGATTTGATGTGATTCTATTCTTTTAATTGTACTCGTTTGATGCGCTTGCCGAATATCATCTGGCTGGAAATAGGGCGACTTCCAAAAATCATACGCGGCTGTTGTTGCTGCTATATCTCCACACGCTTGTGGTACACTTTCTCCGGGTTGAGAAGCTAAATCTTCCACCATTTTTCTCAATCGTTTTTCCCGTCTTCTATCTCCCAAATCCAGACTCTCGAGTTCCTTTTCTGCCCACTGATACATTGACACTTACCTCTTGTTTTCAAGCACTCGCCAATATCCTCTTTCTACATGGTGATCTAACAGACACCGGGCGTCGAGACAAACCAAAGCGCAGAGTCTCGCCCCCAAGCGGTTTATACCGCCAATTTCTCTTGCGTTGACAACGCTTGTTGAGGTTCGATCCTCATCTGTGATCTCACAGCCTCAGACTGTCCCCTAGTCTCCGCATCTGTTGCTTCATTCACCGTTACTGCTGAGCGTCTGAATGATTTTTTCCATCATAATTATACTATCTGCACAGATCTTCAACTCCCATTGGACACCCTCTGTGTCACAATCGCTGTTGAAACTGTTGCGCCAGTCTTGGGCTAGCTCGAAGTGCAGTCTTTTCAATTTCTTGACGACATTCAAGCTCAGTGCTCAAAATCTGGCAGAATTCATGATTTTTGATTCAGCCAGTTGAAGATGACCATTTGTACCCTTTGAGGCATCAGTAGTAGTTTTTGTATGGTCATTTGAAACTGGCACGCCGGGGAGTCCTGAGGGGGCGGCTTAGCCCCCTCGCGCCGCTCTGCAACAGATTGAATCTGATACCTGTTTTATCGTTTTTGAAACAGTAGTGTTCTGGCGATGATTGCCGTACTCATACAACCTGCTGCAAACCCCATCTAAAAATGACTTTCGCACCTCACTAACTTCTTTTTACTCAAGTATTTGTTGTCGAATATTTTTAGAACTTATTCTCCTTACATTTTCACCATTGTAGACTTTTCCTTTGCTTATCCACTGCCCCTGAAAGGTTCTCTGTCGCAATTCCTTCCACAAATTTTTCCCTCGCCACTCGAGTGATCTTTAACAAGCATGGCTATCCACATCCGCCATCAGACCACCACTTCCATCTCCCCTACTCTACATCATTTGATTTTTGTCAACCCCTAGAGTCCGTATTTCTCCTCAAACCCTTTCTTCATCCGAGTTTTGCGATTGTTAAGAAAGATGCGGGTAATGGATAGCCTTACCAAGGGGGGATGAAAGGGGGGTGTACCTCATGAGACTGAGAAAGGCTATAGTGGATCGGCGCTCTAGACTTGTTACATTCCTTAAAGAACTTCCAATTAAAAAATCATCCCATGGTAAGGGCGCAAGGCCTTACGCCCTTACACGTTAATTTCTGATTTGGGATAATTTATTTTTTGGTGTTCCCTTCTTAACTTGTGACAAATGCTTCAGGGTTAACGACCATTATCACATTTTCCTTTTTTTGAACTGTTTCCCGAGCAACCGCCTCTTGTGTTTTCAGTATTTTGACTGACTAATTCTTGTTGGTCTGTAGGCGACTTTTCTGAATTTTTCTCAGGACTGGAATTAGACATTTTACACTCTCCTTAAAAAATTTGATATCACTTTACAAAATTTTGATTCAACATTTATTCTCTTTTTTATCTTCTGGAGAGCAAGTGGATTCAGGGTTTGTATTGGGAAATTTGTCGATTTTTACTTTGTTCTTAAGGTTTTTATTTTCTTGAGAATTTGAATTAGACATGATAGTTACATTCTCCTTATAAAAATGAAGTTCGCGATCGCATATGTTTGATAAGCTATAAAAAGCCTATTTGATTCTAGAAATACAAGTAGAATAAGATTTGCCTGGTAAAAGACTTATTGAGCGGGTATTGCTCACCCTACAGTATTTAAAATTGTTCGTGAATGATTGAGAATCTCTATATTACGGTTAGTTACATTTACCATCTTGTGAAGCATCAGATGAGCAACCTCCCTTCATGACACGAGTTAGCGATGCTAGCGCAGTATTGGAAAATTTGGGCAACTTTACATTTGAGTGAACTGATAAAAATCGAAGTGTTTTCATGTTGTACTCTTATCCTTATATAAACAGCAAGAGAGTATGCATCTATGCACTAAAAAATATGAGTGCTGGTTCTAATACCTGTGTGCTTTTGCAATCTCGTGGTTGAGACTCACTGATTTTCTACAATAAGTAGAAAATGTTTTCCGGAAACAGAAGGATTGTGATTCCTCTCTATTTTCTTATTAGGGAGTTGTTCAATCAGCTTATGCACTTGTAGAAATATAATACTCATGTAATACACAGAAACGTCTGATTTCCCTTCTTCCTTGTATTACACGCTAACCCTCGGATTCTTTCCCCAACCATTACATGGGTTATGTTTTAGTCGATCCACAACTCTTTTGTTTCCTTTCACCCTTTCAATCCGGAGCGAACGTACAGTAATATCATCCCAATGCTGAGAATCTTTAAGAGATAGCTATCCTGTCAAAATAATACTAAATATTTTTAGCCGCCCTATTAAATAAAAATTTTGTTAACAAGATTAGCGTAGCTCTGCCGCAGGCAGAGCTACGCTTAACGCTCACTTACCAACGACTTTTGACCACACCCGCAGTATTGGGTGCAGCATTGCCGCTAGTTTTTTATCCTCTTCAAAACCAATGTGTGTTAACAGAACTTAGCAAAATAGATTTATGAGCGAATGTACAGATAAGAATACACTCGCTCATACTGGCGATTATTGTTGGGTAAATAGCAGATAACGAGATGGGGATGGATATGGCAGTACCAAACCTTTATCGGTTAACTGATATTCTTTTACCTTCTCTAGCGCTGTAAGAAATTTTACCTCTTGCTCGCCAACTTCTCCCGAGCACAACTTAAAAGTGTTAGACGTATTGCTGAGTTTAATTTTGCCAGAAGTTTTATCTTTGGATTCAAGTGTGTATTCCCCACCGTATGAGTTACAGCCAGTACTACCACTAAAAGAGCCATCTTTAAATTTAATCGTAATATCGGAATTAGATACTTGAGTTGGTCCTAAACCTGATTTAAGTTTCCAAACAGAACCTTCTAGAGTGGTTGCGTAAGAAGGACTTGGAAACACTAAGCACAAACTAAATATAACTAGGATTAAAGCAAGACCACGTTTGATGTAATTCAAAAATTTCACGTTTTTTCTTCCTAACAAATGTATCTTACTGATTGAACAATTTCAGATTACTAAATCATGTGATTTTGATACTGTTAGCTAATTATTTCTTAAGAATTAACTTAAAATAAGTTCATCTAATTTTGGTATAAAGAAAGCTTGACAATGAAAACAAAATAAGTGTTGAAACCGGGATATAAGTCTTACTTAGAGACTTCCAGAAAATATACAAATAGTAGAAATGATAATCATATATTAAAATACATAATGCTGTAGATTATGAGAAGATACGCGATAAGCAAAGCTTGCTCGCTACGCGCGATCGCATGTCAATTTACAACTGCAGCTAATTTGCAATAAAAAAATCGGGGATCTGGGTAATTAGAATGTAGTAAGCTAAGACGCACTTAAATTTTAAAACCAACACCCTCACAGCAAGGTTTTCAAGCTAAAAAAAGTACAATTTAGATGCGCGACAGCTTAGCATTGCCAGTCCTACACCTATAGCTAAAGAAGGCAAAGAATATTATGGGTAGAGGTATGTACGCTAAAATTCCCACGATCTTCCTTTTCCCCAGTGATTACTTTAACCCGAAAGCAGTAGATGAAGCTTTCTTGGAACAAGCAAAATCTTTGCAAAATGCAGGATTTGAAACTGCTGTCATTTCCTTAGAATCGCTCTCGACCACTTCACCAAAGAGCGCTCCCAAACTTTCTCATGGTTCAGATGTAGTTTATAGAGGCTGGATGCTTTCGCCATCTGATTATAATTTGCTAGTAAATATTATAAATAACACGGGTGCTTGCGCTTTTACCTCATTATCAGAATATTTAGCCGCACATTATCTTCCCAACTGGTATCCTCAAATTAAAGATTTGACTCCAGAAACCAAGTTTTACTCTATGGATGACGATCTAGAAAGTGAGTTACAAGTATTAGGTTGGGAACGATTTTTCATCAAAGATTATGTTAAATCTTTAAAAACTTCAATCGGCTCAATTATTGAGCGACCCTCAGATATTAAAACAGTTGTGCAAGAAATGCAAAAGTTTCGAGGAACAATTGAGGGTGGTCTTTGTGTGCGAAGAGTTGAAGATTTTGTAGAAGATTCTGAAAGGCGTTATTTTGTTATACACGGTCAGCCGTTTGCTGCTCGTGAAGACGAGAACGTTCCACCAATTGTATATGAGTGTGCGAAAAAAATTCAAAGTAAGTTTTTCTCAGTGGATGTCGTGGAGCGTACTGATGGAGTACAGCGAATTGTTGAAATTGGAGATGGGCAAGTATCAGACCTTATTGGATGGTCTGCTGAACGTTTTGCATTCGGTTGGTCAAGCAACGGCTAACACATCTATGGTTAGATAAACATATAGCAATCCTAAATGAAATATAAGAATAAGAGTGAAGACTGCTAAGGGCTAATAGCTAATGGTCAAAAAGCAATTAGCGATTAGCCATTAGCAATTAGCAATCCAAATTTTTTATAAATGATTTAGGATTAATATAGTAGTATTGTAAACTGTGTTTGGCAGCATCTACCTGTTGATGTAAGATCATGACAGTCAATGAAAATAAAGAAGCGTTTATTCCCTACCGTCGCACTGATATTATTGAACTTTGCCTGCAAGATGGTCAGTTAGATGCTGCTGATGTTGAAAAGTTTAAAGATTTCTGCCAAATTTTATCTGCATACTACCACTTTCGCTTTCATAAAACCTTAGAAATTATCAAAGATAACTACGTACCTTTCAATCCTAGTGCAGATGTTCAGTCATTGACTCAACCTAGTTTCGATCGGTATGACGCGATGGAATCAAAAGTAGTTGAGGCATTTCATTACATTTTAGAAAGAGCTAATTACATCCCTTTACCTGAATCCATCGTACAACAAGCATTAGATAAGAAATCTTTAATCGATTTGAAAACTCAAGTTGATTTTGCAGATTTTGAGCGCTTTTATTGCTATTATCAAGGCGATACCAGCAATAAAATTTTTCTCAAAAAGTTCTTCTTTTGGCAGCGAGAAAAAAATATTGAGACTTTTGAACGAATTGTTTTACTGATTAAGTTTAAAGAAATGGCTTATTTTCGCAAAAAGAAACTTAAGGTAGAGGAGTTAAGCTTTACACCTGGTAAAATGTATGTTTACTTCTACAAAAATATTCCAAAACTAGATATTGACTTGCTCTTTCCTAATGTTGTCACTAGTATGACTTGGAAGGATCGCTTGCTATTTGGCATTCCTGCTATTGGAGCAGCAATTCCCTTGCTTTTAAAAGCATTACCAAATCTATTGTTACTTGTTGCCGCTATTTTACTGATTTTCAATGCAACTTCTTTACTGGAAGCATTGGGTTTGGTTGTAGAACAGTATAAAAGCCAAACTGTTATGCCCATTCTGTTGGCAGCACTATCGTTAGCGATCGCTCTAGGTGGTTTTGCGTTTCAGCAATACAATAATTACAAAAATAAAAAGATTAAATTTCAAAAAGATGTAACTGATACACTCTTTTTTAAAAATTTAGCAACTAATATAAGTGTTTTTCAAATGTTGTTGGATATTGCTGAGGAGCAGGAGTGTAAGGAAATTATTTTGGTTTACTATCATCTTTTGACTAGTCCCACTCCTCTAACGCCACAACAGCTAGACTCTCGCATTGAAAGATGGATGGAGAGAAAGGCAGGTATTGAAATCAACTTTGATATCCACGGTCCTTTAAATAATTTAGAAGAAATTCGTGGCAAAATTTTGGGAAATAGTAAGGAAATTGATAATTTGTCTGAGATACCTATGCTCACTTATGATAACCAGGGATTTTGCCACGTTCTTTCTTTAGATGAAGCTAAAGCTGTTATTGATTATGTTTGGGACAATGCTTTTCAATATAATGGAATTGCCTTATCATAGGTTGAGTTAATTGTTGGGTTTCACTCCGTTTTACTCAACCTACAGTATCTTACTCTGTTACTGAAATAGCAATTGGAGGTCGTAACTGAGAGCAAACTGCTAAAACTTGATGTATTTCATCTGTTAGAAATTCTTTGAAGACATATTCATCTACGCTGAAATGACTATCGAGTGCATTGAAAGTTTGCTGCGAGAGAATATAATCGAACCTGGGTGCCCATTTTCTAGCTCCAATTCTTGCAGTTATGGAACAATTATCAACCATAAAAGCAATTCCCTTATGGTGCATATAAGGATTGAGAGAATCGACTGCTTCAATAATGGACTCGTTAGCGATTTCAGAGTAGGAATGTCCTTTTTCTTTTAATAAGTTCACTTGAGCCATCATTGTTGCAATGTAAATTCCTGCTGTCACAGGATGAATGGGGATGCGATTGGAGTTTCGATTCGCACGGATTTGAATACCTGTTTGCCACATGGATGTACCGTCAATTTTGCTCAAAGGGTAATTTTTGTGACGGTTACTTGCTGCAATTGCACTCCGAATTTCGTTTCCGGAAGTGACTTCATCATAAATTTCTCGTAGGATTTCCATAACAGGGTGATAGGCTGCTAAATAAGCTTTCTTAAAGGTTTCTCGATCTGTCTTCTCTAATGATTCATAAACAGCAACAATTCCGTGCTGAGATATAATTTTAGAAATTGGTCCTGTAATAGATTCTACTGAATAAACATAAGCTTCTTCAGGAGAATAAGCATGGCTCATAAACCATCGGTATAAACTTTCTACGATCCCGTGAATCGCCCCCAGTAAAATTCCTCTTTCTCCAAAAATATCGGATTTATACTCTGATTCCAGTGTGGTATGAAAAATGGTAGGCGAACCAATTGCTATTGCCCATCCAAGAGCATAATCTGTTGCTTTTCCATTGAGATCCCGAGCGATGGCAAAGCTTGAATTAATACCTGCGCCATTAATTTCTTTACCTTGCTCGTAAAGCCGTCTGACAGAAGGTCCCATACCTTTAGGACAAACAGCGATAACATTAATATTGCTAGGAAAATACTCACCAATATTTTTCAAATAACCTAATAAAAACCCATGAGATAAGCCTAACGTACTTCCCGGACGCATTGCCTCAAAAATTCGCTCTTTATTTTCAGCCTGTGCAGCATCAGAAATGAGAAGAATGGATAAATCCGACTCAGAAATGACTTCGTACATTTCCCCCAACGTCCCATTTTCTCTGCTAAATCCAGAGACTTCTGCTAATGCAATAGAAGCAGAATTCTCCCGCAGACCAACTTTAACCTTAATACTAGTGCTTGCTAAAGAATCTCGTAAATTCTGGGCTTGGGCGGGACCTTGAGATGACTAACCAATAACTCCAATTTGTCGAATTCCTTCAAATGCTTTAGGCAAAAGAGGAAAAAGATGCCTTCCTCCCCGAACAATATATTCTTCCGTGTTCGATAAAACAATCTTCTCTTTTTCAAAAATTTTTGTACTAAAATCTAAACTCATACGTTGTTCTTCCTCATACAATTTTGGATTGAGAAAACTCGATTTGGAATTAATGCCTTACATTTATTCTTATCCGCGTTCATTGGCTATTGAGTGAGGTTCAAAATTAACCACGGATGAAAAATAACTGTTAGTTTTTAACATACGGGTTATTTTTTTCACTGTCCAACACATTTTTCCCAGGCAATTAACACTTAAAAAGTTCAAATCGGATTATGGAACTGAGACATTTACGCTACTTTATTGTCATTGCAGAGGAACTGCATTTTGGTCGAGCTGCGGAACGACTGCACATGACTCAGCAACCTCTCAGCCAACAAATCCGTCAACTAGAGGCAGAGATAGGCGTGCTTTTGTTCCACCGTACTAAACGTCGAGTACAGTTAACCGAAGCAGGAAAAGCATTTTTGGAGGAAGCACGTCAGATATTGCATAAAGCATCGCAAGCGGTAGAGATGGCAAGGCAAGTTGCTCGCGGAGAAAACGGCAGACTGACAGTAGGATTCTCTGGGTTTGCCACTTACAGTCTTTTGCCCAAAGTTCTGAGGATATTCCGAGAGCGCTTTCCACTGGTGGAACTGGAATTAGAAGAAATGACATCTAGCGCTCAAGTGCAAGCTTTGCAACATCGCCAAATTCACCTGGGTTTGATGATTCCACCTGTACCCGATGCAGGATTAGTTCAAGAATCAATCCTGAGCGAGCCATTGGTAGTTATTTTGCCAGAAACTCATCCACTTGCCACTCAACCGGAGTTAAGATTATCAGCACTTGCTCAGGAGCCCTTTATTTTGGTCTCCCGTCATCTCGAACCGGGCTATTACGATTTATGCATCAGTTTATTTCAACAAGCTGGTTTTAGCCCTAAAGTTGTTCAAAAGGCAAGCCAGAAGCAGACAATTCTCAGTCTTGTCTCCGCCGATATGGGTGTTTCCCTTGCACCTGCTTCCATTCGTAACATTCACAGGAATGGAGTAGTATACACAACTCTCAATCCTTTGAATGTGGAGGTAGAATTAGTGGCTGTTTGGCGACAGGATGAAACTTCTACTGTCTTACAGACCTTTGTTCGCGTTATTCGAGAAATCATCGAGCAAATGCGATCGCATAAGTACTTGATGTGATTTATAGCACTAAAGCTGTAACTGTAATCTTTTGTAAAGAGTAGTTGCTTGTTATCTCAATTATTGATATCTACTCAAATTTTCCAACAAAGATAACGCTCCATCTAACTCCTGTAAAACAAGAGCACCGCTTTTAGTAAATTTTGAAAAGTTCAGTATTTTCTGGGATCTCATACCGTGAAGTAGGATATATGCTAGCAGCCAAAACCTAACTGCTAGTTACTTTACACAGTTAGTAATATGCACGTTTAACAACCCGATTTCTCGAAATAGAAATTGGGTTTCTTGACATCGTACAGCTAATATCAATTTTGCTCTCAACACTGTAACAAGGCTCACAAGTGGCTGTTACCTCATCTAACTCATATGGCAGATGAACGCAATTATTGTTCCCACTACAACTGAATGATACGTTGCTGTGCGATGAATCGGATTGATTGTAGGCCAAGACTGGGGTGACGCTGATGGAGACTCCTAAAATTAGTAATTCTACTGGTGGAAAGCTTTCAGGAAGGCAGGGTCTATTGGTTGGGTTGGGACTTGGTATAGTCCTGGCTGTTGGCGGGATGACTTTGTTATCTCGTTCTGGGATTCAGCGTTCGGCGACTCCCAATCAGACGGCTCCATCGGCAAATGCTAGAAACTCAGCATTGCCAGTAAAAGTTCAAACAGTCAATACTAGCACGCTCGAAGAAAGTTCTGAGTTTGTCGGAGCATTAGAAGCACAGCAAAAAGTCACGCTACAGCCGCAAATTCAGGGTCGAATTGAAGCGATTCTCGTCTCTAGCGGTCAGCGCGTCCAAAAAGGAACCGTCATCGCATCGTTGAGTTTGGATCAAACACAGGCAAATGTTGCCAGTTCGATCGCAGCATCCAGTGCAGCCCAAGCAGCGTTAGGAACAGCTCGAGCACAACTTCAACAAGCCCAGGCACAGCGAACTAGAGCAGCAGCAAATGTTCAGCTTCAAAAAGTCCAGTTCAGCCGCACCCAACAATTAGTCAGTGAGGGAGCACAGGCGAGACAGCAATTAGATGTTGCCAGCAATAATTTACAAACTGCGCTTGCGGATTTACAAGCCGCAGAAAAACAAGTTGCTGCATCCAATGCAGCCGTTCGGCAAGCACAGGCAAATGTACGAGAAGCCCAAGCGAGCACGGCAGCCGCGCAAGTCAATCTCAATCTCAAACGAGTAGTAGCACCCATTACTGGCGTAGTGGGTTCTTTTCCAGTCAAAGTGGGAGATTATGTCAGCACCGGACAAACAATCACCACGCTGACGCAAAACGATTCGCTGGATCTCAATCTTTCTCTACCCTCAAATCGATTGAAGCAACTGCGAATTGGATTGCCCGTTCAGTTGATCGATCCCAATACGCAGCAATCCATTGGCACCGGCGCGATTAACTTTATTTCTCCGACAGTGAGTTCCAATCAGCAATCGATTTTGAGCAAGGCACGCTTTGCAAATTCACAAGGACGACTGCGCGATGGGCAATACGTTCAAGCTCGCGTTATTTGGAATCGACAACCGGGTATATTGATTCCTACTGTTGCCATTTCTCGCATTGGCGGACAAAGTTTTGTGTTTGTTACCGAAAACAAGACTGTCAACGGCAAACCACAGCAAATAGTGCATCAGCGTTTAGTGCATCTTGGTGACATTCAAGGCACGAATTATCAAGTCTTAGATGGGCTTCGACAGGGTGAAACTATTGTGACTGCTGGCATACTCAAACTTAGAGAAGGCACGCCCATTCAACCACAATCCTAAATCCAGGACTTTTATAAATGTCGATCGCAAATACTTTTATCAAACGCCCGGTCTTAACTACCGTTTGTACCCTAGTGATTCTGATTGTGGGGAGCGTGTGTATTCCTTTGTTACCGCTCAATTACTTGCCGGATATTGCGCCGATTCGCGTTCAGGTCTCAGCAAGCTATACTGGCGCGGATGTGGAAACTGTCGAAACTGCGGTAACAACCACACTAGAGCGACAAATCAATGGCGTCGAGGGAATGCAGTACATGACCTCGAACAGTTCGGCGGGGAGTAGCCAAATCTCGGTGTATTTCGGACCGCAGACGGATAAAAATATTGACCAAGTGAACGTGCAGAATCGCATTGCCCGTGCCACGCCTCGGTTACCAACGACCGTGCAACAATTTGGTGTGACGGCGCAAACGGCTTCTACAAGCATTCTGCTAGTGTATGCGGTTTATCCAGAAAATAATGAGTATGACGCACTTTTTATCAGTAATTATATCGATCTGAATTTGCGGGATCAACTGCTAAGAACACCGGGAGTCGGTGATATCACGATCTTTGGTGAGAAGCAGTATGCGATGCGGTTGTGGCTCGATCCCAATGCATTAGCGAGTCGGCAATTAACCGTGGCAGATGTTGCAACTGCACTGCGATCGCAAAACATTCTTGCAGGCGCTGGAACATTAGGTCAACAGCCTGTACCTCCGGGTCAAAGCTATGAAATTCCCCTACGAGTTAACGGTCAGTTTAGAAATGCATCAGAGTTTGAGAATCTCGTTATCAAAGTGGGGAGTAATGGAAATTTAATCAAACTCCAAGATGTAGGGCGTGCCGAACTCGGCTCGGAAACTTACGCTAGTAATGCGAGGAATAATAGCAAGCCTGCTATTGGTATAGCAATTTATCAATTACCGGGTAGTAATGCGCTGGATGTAGCGAAAAACGTTCAAGCGCAGATGGATGACCTGATGAAAGACTTTCCACCTGGATTAAAAGCCCAAATCGTTTACGATACCGTTGGGTTTGTCCAAGCGTCGCTTGAAGAAGTCATCATAACGCTCGTTGAAGCGATCGCGCTTGTGGTTCTCGTGATTTATCTGTTTCTGCAAAACTGGCGAGCGACTATTATTCCAATTGTTGCTATTCCCGTTTCGCTCATCGGCGCTTTAGCATTTGCTTACGTGTTTGGATTCTCACTAAACAATTTGACTTTATTTGGATTAATCTTAGCGACAGGATTAGTCGTTGATGACGCGATTATCGTCGTGGAGGCAATTGCTGGCAAAATTGAACAGGGAGTAAGACCCTTGCAAGCGTCGGTTGAGGCAATGGAGGAACTCTCTGGGGCGGTAGTTTCAACATCGCTTGTGTTAATGGCAGTCTTTATCCCGGTAGCGTTTTTTCCGGGCTCGACTGGAAAAATGTATCAGCAGTTTGCGTTAGTCATTGCATTCTCAATTGCAATTTCTACGTTTAATGCACTGTCATTCAGTCCCAGCATATCTGCCATTTTGCTGCGCCCGCCACAACCTGCAAGGGGTCCGCTTGGCTGGTTTTTTAACCGATTTAATCAGGTGCTGCAATGGATCGTTCAACGGTATCTCGCGATCGTGAATTTTCTGATTCGCGTTCGTTATGCTGTCATTGGATTGTTCGTGGTAGGCTTAGCCGCAACCTACTTCATGTTCACTCATGTTCCCACCGGATTTGTTCCCAATGAAGATCAAGGCACTCTATTGGGCATCATTCAAGCTCCAGATGGAGTTGCTCTCGGTTATACCGATCGAGTGATTGAAAAACTCGAACAAATTCTGCAAAAAGAACCAGAGATTGATAATGTTTTCGCAACTTCCGGATTTGGCTTTGCAGGTAGTGGATCGAATCGAGGCGTGTTCTTTGCCAGACTTAAGCCTTGGGAAGAGCGCAAACAACCCGAGCAAAGTGCTTCTGCAATTTTAAACCGAATCAATGGTGCATTTCAAACGATCCCAGAAGCCATTATCACCGCAGTGAGTCCCCCACCGATTCAAGGCTTTAGTACATTGGGTGGATTTGAACTCCAGCTGGAAGACCGCACCAACGGGCGATTGACAATTGATGATTTTTTTGCTAATGCACAAGCGATTGTAGCGCAAGCGAATCAAACACCAGCCCTTAGAGGTAACGTATTTACACAGTTTACCGCCAGTACTCCACAGTTTGAAATCGACTTCGATCGCAATCGTCTTGAAGCGCTCAATGTCGATTTTCAGCAAGCTGTTAACACACTCTCTGCCGCCATTGGTTCGCAGTATATCAATGATTTTACACTCGGACAAAGGAGCTATCGCGTTTACGTTCAGGCAGAAGGCAACTACCGTCGTTCGCCAGATGATATCGGTCAGCTTTATGTGCGATCGGCAGACAACCAAATGATTCGATTGAGTGAGGTTGCAAAACTTACACCTATCACAGGACCAGCCGTAATCAGTCATTACAATGGCTTCCGCTCAATCAATTTGCAAGGCAGAGAAGCATCAGGATACAGTAGCGGACAAGCGATCCAAACAATGCAGCAAGCGGTGACCGAAGCAGCAACACCGGGCGTTGGTAGTGATTGGACGGGAACCGCCCGCGAAGAATTAGCCGCCGGTAACTTGGGAATTCTGATTTTTGGCTTCGGGATCGTTATGGTGTTTCTCACACTAGCGGCTCAGTATGAAAGTTACATTGACCCTGCCATTATTCTTTTGACCGTACCGTTAGCTTTGTTGGGTGCGTTAAGCGCACTCGCTTTGCGGGGTTTGGTGAACGATGTCTACGCGAACGTAGCGTTGGTGATGCTGATCGGACTCGCCTCGAAAAACGCGATTTTGATCGTCGAGTTTGCGAATCAGGCTTTTGAACAAGGCATGACGATTCGACAAGCAGCCTTAACCGCCGCACAAGAACGGTTTCGACCAATTGTCATGACCTCAAGTGCATCATTGCTCGGATTTTTCCCCCTCGTAATTGCTACAGGAGCAGGTTCCGCTTCGCGCTGGTCGTTGGGAACGGCGTTATTTGGAGGGCTACTGGTAGCAACGATCTTGAGTTTGCTCGTTGTTCCAGTTCTGTATGTAATTATCAAGTCTTTCGAGGATCGCTTCCTAAATCGCAAACCTTCTCATCGAACCAAACAACCTTCCTCTAACAGGCACGAGGATGGACAGCCTGTGGCGATCGCACAAGCGCATTCGTCTGCTGTAAAGCAAACTGGCGATGACAGCGTATCTAATGACTCTACCTCATAGTCTTTGTCAGATCCCCGTGAATCAAGCAACAGGGAAAGAATGCCCGTTTAACAGCTTATTACAAGAAATGAAGATTGAGGCGCAAGTCAATGAAACCCTAACTCATGAGATGTACCCTAATAACTAAAGAGTATGGCGAGGCAAAATATATGAACGCCAAATTAATCGCTTTCTCTGGCATTGTGACCGCAGTCGTGGGTACGGGAATTGGTATAGCGATCGCTCACTTATTTCCTTGCCCCTACACAAGCCAAATTTATAAAGATTTAGATCGAAAATACGCCATTGTTGGTGCAGTTGCTGGCTTGCTAATTGGTTCAAGTCAGGAAATGATTCGGGAACTGAAGCAAGAGCGGGATGAGGAAGAAGATTTGCTACAGGATCTGGATAAAGCTGTTCGATCGAGTAGGGGAGACCTTAACGAGATCCCCCGTAGAAGGGATCTTCCTGAATAAGATACAGATACATCGTGCAGCTAATTAATACCAACCCCACCTAAGTCAAAATAAACCTCACCCCAAACCCCTCTCCTGGGAGAATACAGCCAATCTATGGGAGTAAGGGAGGCTCCGCCTCGCGTTTCAATCCTTGCAGATTGGATCCACAAGCTTCGGAGATACCATCCCAATTTAACTAATTCGCCGTAAGTCCCCCACGCTCATTCGGTACTCCGAATCAGTGGCGGGATATAAGGCGGGCTGCGACGATTACATCTTTGACCAATTCTTACGCCCTGGTAAGAGAGGAAAAAGATGTATGAGGAGTAGCCAAATATTTCCGGAATAGCTTTACTGCAAATAGGATATTATAGTAAGGAAATCAATCAAGGAGGTGAAGACTAGTGGTTCACCACATTAATTTTGAGGGTTGATTGAAAAACCGCAGAGGCGCAGAGGGCGCAGAGGAAGAGAAAAAGAGGATGAGCTTGAACATCGTTTTACCCATTAAAACTTATGTGGTGGACTACTAGTGTTAAGACGAGCTGTAAAAGTACGCTTATACCCAACGGATGAACAAAAACAAATACTTGCACAACATTTTGGCTGTGCGCGTTGGTGGTGGAACTATGGACTGAATAAGTGCATTGAAACTTACAAAGCGACTGGTAAAGGTTTGTCTCAATCTGGTCTAAACTCCATGTTGCCATCGCTCAAAAAAGAGTTTGAATGGCTGGGAGAATGTTATTCACAGGTGTTACAATCTGTAAGTCTTAATTTGTCCCGTGCATGGTTCGTAATCACAAATTAGCTAAAGCAATATCTGATGTAGGATAGGGGACTTTTACTAACTTCTTGGCATACAAGCTAGAAAAAGAAGGCAAAGTGTTAGTAGAAATAGACCGATGGTTCCCTAGCTCCAAGCTTTGCTCTAATTGTCATTACCAAGTTGATGAGATGCGGTTGGATGTCCGTACATGGGCGTGTCCTAGTTGTGGTACTCATCACGATAGAGATGAGAATGCTGCTAAAAATATTAGAGCAGAGGGTATCAGAATGCTAATCTCCTCTGGGACGGGGGAGTCTGCCAGTGGAGGGGATGTAAGACCAAATCGCGGACGCAAGTCCAAGACGCGGCAATCCCCTGTGAAACTGGAAGCCCACACTGTACTTGGTACTCCAACTCAGTGTGGGTAGTTCACCCGACTGTACCTCCTGATAAGTCGGGGATCTGTAGCAGTCCTAACTAAGTTACAAACACCTCTTCCTTGTCTCCCTTGTCTCCCTTGTCTCCCTTGTCCCCCTTGTCCCCCTTGTCCGGATCTCAAATAGGATTGCTATATATTTCACTTCTTCATTCCAGGAGTACGCCCGCCTTCGTCGTTACTTCCACCATGAGGATGAGAATTTCCAGGATCGCAACCCTCAGCACCGTTACCAATTCCTTGATTGCAATGCTGTTTTTTGGGTTTCACCTGTTCGATATTGAGATCTTCAGCTTCTCCTTGCTGTCCAACTTGCATTTGCGATTGTCCTACAGCATATTGCGAGGATATATCTACCACTTCCCCAGTGCTCACCAATGCTTTATAGATCAAAGCGACAACTTCAGCGCGAGTTGCGACTTTGTCAGCGTTGAGAGACTGAACGTCAGGATAATTAACGACAATACCCCGTTGTGTTAGTGCTGCGATCGCATTCCGCACGTCGCTTCTGATAGTGGTTGCATCAGTGTAGGCGGTCAGAATTGCTTCTGTAGAGCCGCTGACAGTATAGTTGAGACCTTCTGCCAAGGCAAATAAAGTTTCCAGGCGAGAAAGGTTCATCGTTGGGTTGAACTTATTGCCAGGAGCTCCCAAGAAGCCCATTTGATAAGCTTCGCGGATAGCATTGTAAGCCCAGTATGCTGTTGAGACATCTGTGAACTTAACTGCACTCCGAATTGTAACTCTATCGAAAGCTTGGCTTAGCATGGCTGCAAATTGAGCGCGAGTCACATATTCATCTGGGCGGAAAGTTCCATCAGGGAAACCTTCAATAATTTCTAGGGCTGCTAGCTCAGCAATAAAATCTTTTGCCCAGTGATTGACAGACACATCCGAAAACTTCACTTGAACGCCACTGGCTGTCCCGATTTCCCGATAGCCCATCATCATTTGGGTAATATCGTAAGTGGATCTACCGTCCGCGCTCACTTCTTGTAGTTGTACCAGTTGACCGGGTTTAGCTTTTAAAGCTGCTGCTAAATTAGAACTAAAAACATTGAGAGACTGACGCACAACTGCAAATTCACCTTTGGAGAAGGATGCAGGATAAACGCTCGTCTTAGCAACAGTTGAATAACCTTGAGCTTGGAACTGACTCACTTTAACTTGTTGGGAACTGGTGAAGAAGCTAGCACTTTGACCGCTTACTTGGGAGAAGTAGTCATAGGTGGTAGAACCTTCATCAATAACGCCATCAAAGTCAGCATCTAAACCGTAAACAGTACGAACAACTTTATACTGTGTTGGGTTTGCCGATAAAATCAGATTAACGACTGTATTTGCAGACAAAGATTCAAATTCGCTGTAGCCGATAAAGCGATTTTGAGTATCAAACAAGCGCACAACGACCCTATCGCCTGCTTTCAAACCCTTCACAAATTTAGCTTTCTGCTTAATCTTGTATTTGTAGTCACCCAAAAAGCGTTCTTTGAAATACCCTTTACCGCGTTTACCTTTAACAGAAATACGGGCGATCGCTTCTGAAAAACTCCCCGATGGTTGCAAAATAGAAAGGGTAAAACCTGTTTTGCTCTTAACAGCAACAGTCGCAGCACTGATTTGAGTGCTTTGTACGGATGCAGCAACTGCACCGCTAGACTGAGAACTTTGTGCGGAAGCCGCTACAGCACTTGCTTGAGTTCTGCGTTGTACCACTACGGTTTCACGGCGTTGGATAGCAGTTGTGCGACTGGTAATTTGTTCGTTGGTGCTTCGCACCTTCATCATTGTTGCAGTGATAGCTTGGGTTGATCCTTCATCAAGCTTTGCGATCGCACCAGACTCGTTCGTGCGGTAAACCCACATTTGCTGGTTACCAGCAACGACAAGTTGCCAACCCGGTACTAAAGCTTTGGTACAACTTCCTTCTTCTTTTAATCCCAAACAACCATTGGGCCAAATAATCCTTTCTGCTTTCACAACGCGCAATGCAGAAGCTTCTACACTCGCACGTTGAGAAATGTCACTGAATACCGCTGTTTTAACTTCTTCTGGTAATAATGAAGCTTTTATGTTAGTATCATCATTATCATCAGCAATTAATAATTGTTGCTTTGCAGAAGTTTCAGCGCTTTGTGCTTCGGTATTTTTTGGTACGGAAGTTGCCATAGCTGACGATACTGGAGATGCGATCGCCAAGTAAGCAGCTGCCAAAACAATTTTGCCGAAGTTCGTTAAATAGGATTGATTCATTTTGTCCCACACCATTGAAAACAGCATTAATGGTAAATGCGCCCTAATGCCTCTCTCGTCTATTTATCCCTCTTGCACAGTAAAAATTAACACCGACCTCAAAATTTTAAGAAACTTCATAATTTTGTATTTCTTGCGTAGAATTACTGTAATCTCGTTAATTTGGTAAAAACGGAAACCGTTGTGGCGCTCGCTGCGTTCATTTTCAACCAATTTTCATTACTTTCATTCACCGGGAGTAGCTTTCTGGAAATTGCTTGCCACATTCTTTACAGATGTAACGCTGCTTGCCATGACGGTGACCGTTTTTAGACACTGCACTGGAATCGCAATGGGGACATTTGATTGATTTCATTACTTTCATTACCTGGGGTGGAGAAACTTCATTCCCTATTTCATCCCCTATGTGGGGGCGCAGGTAGGCAAATAACAATACTTGGATTTGCTCGAAAAGCTTCTGTCGGTGGGATTCAGGACTGCGTAGTGCTACAAGTGCCAATGTGTTACAAGCATGAACGCACACTTCAGCTAGTAGCTGGCATTGTTCTGGAATTAACGCCCGATTGCGCTGCTGTAGTAGTTTTGCCATGAAGTCAATCGCTTCTTGGGTAAAACTTTCGTCAATATTTTGAAAAATTGCTGGAGACGTAAAGTATTGCATGAAAACAATTCGGCAAGTTTGGTCTTGAAGAAGTTCTTTATAGACTGCAGCCATTGCTGAGACAAATCCTTCAAAAGGCTGTTGAATAATTTCTGGCTTGTTGAATTTAGCCCATGCAGCATAGACTCTTTCCCTGTGACGCAATTCCAAAGCATGGAAAATGGTCATCTTATCTGGAAAAAATTGGTATAGAGAACCGATCGCTGTATCAGCGCGTGTTGCGATCGCATGAGTTGTTGCTGCCTCAAAACCAACCTCATCAAAGACTTCAGCTGCTGCATCTAGGATGCGTTCAACACGTTGCTGACTTCGCTTTTGCTTTGGTTGACGGCGCATAGAAGGGGAAGTTGGTTGCAAGTCACTCATAAAAAAATATATCTTGACAAATGTGAATAATCTGTCATGATTTAGGATAGAAACACAAATTATACCTATTTGAAAAAAGAGTGCGACAGAGAGTTGGGTAGAATCAAGCCCAAGTGAGGCTTTTTCAATCCAAAATCTAAAACGCCAAATTCAAGCTGGTATTATTTGTCACAATTTTACAGAAAAATGGGGGCTAATGCGAAGAACTCAGCCCTGCTGTCAGCTGCATTTTATTTAAGGGAGAAAAATATGAACCCTATCTTACCTGGTGCTCCTTGGTTAATTGCTCACAAATCCATGTTGGCTGCAAACAAACCTTTAAAAATTACGCTAAACGGTCATGATTATGTTTTGTGGCAAAATCAGAAAGGCGAAGTTTTTGCTCTTGATAATGTCTGTCCTCACATGCAAGCTCCTTTGTCGGATGGATGGATCTGCAAAGATAGAAACACAATTGCCTGTCCCTTTCATGCACTAGAATTTGATGGGGAAGGCAGATTGTATCGAGAAGGAAAAACAAACGGTCACGCGATTGCAAAACCTTTAGAACTGATTGTTGTCGATGATTGTATCTGGACATATGGTGGGTTAAAACCAAAAATTCCAGTCCCTAATTTAATTTCAAAATTGAAAACGGGGCTGAATTTTTTAGGAGTTGCTGGAATTAAAAGTATCAAAGGCAGTTTTTTAGACAACCTTTTAATTAATTATGACTACAATCACCAAAATGGCACCCATCGCGAGTTATTTAAAATCAAAGCCAATCATATTGTTAGCTTTGAACGCGATGGGTATTGGGCTAGGGTTATTCAAGAACTTTATAGAGATGACAATACACTGAGTGAAATTTTAAGCAATCCTGCGTTAACAATCGCGCCTAAAATGTATAAAGGTACTTTAGAATACGCTTTCCCCTCTCTTACAACCTTTCAAACCCAAACTCCTGCTGTTGAACTGTTACAAACTCATGTCCTCTATCCTGAAACGGAAAATAGTACTAAAACTTTTGTTCTTGTCTACACGAAAATGAAGTTCCCTGTTTTGAATTTATTATTAAAAAATTCAGTTCTTAAAGCTGTCGCAACTGTAGTTGAGCAAGATACAACAGCTATTGAGAACTTGTACCCTAGAGACAAAGCTAAAATCAGACTACCACATGAAGAGATTATGTTCTACGCCGAAAGCCTCTACCGGGATTGGGAAATGGCATCTGTTACAAATGTTTGAGAATAATGTGGTTTTTTGAGTCAAAACCAATTTTTCCTTGTTTTTGTAATTTTCCCATCAACCGTGTAATTGTGACTCTGGTAGTACAGCAAGCACTAGCAAGATCTTCATGAGTCAGGCGAACGCTAAAGCAAATCCCTTGAGGAACTTTTTGCCCGATTTCTTGTTTGAGAAGCTGCAATAGAGAGTCAAGACGGTCTTCAACCCTTCGCCTACCAACAACAGCTAAAAAAGCTTCTGTTTGCCTTAACCTGCGATTAATTTTTGGTAATAATGTTTGACTGAGAGTTTCGGAAGTTGAAATTTCTGCTAAAGAAATTGGTGACAACTCTGTATCTGACAAAGCTGTTGCTTGATAAATGTGTAGCGAGGTTAGACTCGAACCAAAAACCATGCCTTCTCCGGCTAACCCAATTAACACTTCCTCTCCCGTTTCACAAAGTGTACTCAACTTGACTACACCCTGAGACACATACCAAATTGCACTTGGATTGAGAGGAATTGTTTCTCCTTTGCAATATTTATGCAAAAGACGATTTTCCTCCAGGTTAGAGTCATGGTTGATGGATGCTAATTCTGCTAGCTTGGGATGGCGATCTCTTAGCACAGCTTGCTGTTCGCTAATGTCACGTATCAGCCAGCGAGCTTCTATGAGTTGACCCTGTTTATTGCGGGTAACCGCTACTGTTATAGCAGCATCAAACAAATCCCCATTGCGTTTTAAAAAGCACAGGACTAACTCCATTGCTTTATCTCCACATTCCTCAAGCTGCTTGAGAAAGCTACGAAAGCGATGACGCTCGTCTAAAGGAACATAATTGGCAATTGGTTTTCCTACTAAATAATGTTGTGACAAATTAAACATATGAGCAGCCAAACGGTTGGCTTCCTGAATGATGCCAAAATTATCTGTCACTAAATAAGCATCGGGAGCCAACTCAAATAATTCCCGATACCGTTGGCGTTCTATTTCTGCTAAGTTCCGTAACTGTGCAATTTCCTCATTTTGCTGGTACAGTTCCTCAGTCGCTAATTTAACGATTTCGGATGCATGACCGAGTTCCATAAAAGTTTGAGGCAACCTGTCCGGTGACAAATTCACAGTACCGCTAGAATCGCTGTACAGAGTTTCTAAGCGTCTATACATTCCCTCTGCGCGTTGAGCAAACGTTTCTATTTCTATCTTGTTTATATCCATATTGAAGTTCCTATTCTTTAAATTTTCAATTTTTCACAATCTATAAATTGTCAAACAATAAATTTAATTTTTTTATCAAAAAAATGTTTAATTAAAATAATTGTATATAGATTTTTTTTTAATATATTTAACATCAAACCCATTCACTCAAGAATTTATTCTATATTTATTTTACATAGCGATCGCTCAATTTGTCTTGATACCACATACAGATAATCTCGTAATTATTTATTGTATTGTAAATCACAATTTAACTTTACATTTAACCTATCTATAGATAGTAAACATTTTTGTAAATGTCAAAGACAATAAGAAGTCGAATACACATTGATATCCTTAAGTACCCCTGCAGTCTTACCCTACGTAGCAGGGGTTTTTGTATTTTCTGTAGATTTTGACACAGATAATCTCACCATTGTAAAAAGGGATCTTTTACTAAATTGCTATTAAAATATTTAGGATTATCTGAAACTTCCTCACCAATCCAGACTGGTAATTCAATCTGTTGTTTTTCATCACTCAGTTCAACTTCTGCTAAAATCAGCCCTTTATTAACACCCTCAAACTCGTCAATTTCCCAAATCAAACCCCCCCATTCCACTTTATACCTAATTTTTTCTATCAAAGGTCTCTGGCACAAGGTATCCAGCATTTCTTGAGCATCTTCAAAGGGAATAGAATACTCAAACTCTGCTCTTGAGTAGTTAACAGTAGGTCCTTTAATCGTTAAATAACCCCGCTCGCCTACTATGCGAACGCGTACAGTGGCTCCTTTTTGCGTGGCTATATATCCCTGGCGGTAAGCGCTTCCCGTTCCCTGGTTGCGCCAACTATTTCCTTTGACTAAAAATTTACGTTCTATTTCTCGTGCCATTTTAGTTCCTTATTCAATTTCCTAGTGACACCAGATTAAAAGTATACCGGGACAGTTTCTGATATTACAGATTGGTCGATCGAGCATTCTCAAAAACACGGTTCCCGGAATTCGCTAATTTTCAACTGAGAGTTTTTATTCTTTTAATGAATAAAAAAGCATCTCCTCAGGGTGAAATTCCCAAGCCACTCCTTCTGGATCGTGTCCCTGAGACCAAGAGCGGAAATTCTCTCGGTCTTTGTTGCGCGATATTGTCGTTTTTGTGACGCTCAATCTTTTAGCCAACTCATTGACAGTGCATGTTTGGCTGGCGGTAGATACTTTGGGCGATGCGACTGGAGTGACATCAGATGTTTCGCTGGTTTCTAAAGCGGGCTCATCTTTGCTTTTCTTCCGAGATTGGGTCTTAGAAGTCCCCTCAGATGTTTTGCTAGTTTCTGGAACAGAGCCGTTTTTGCTTTTCTTCTGGGAAGTTACTTTAGCAGTAGCCGCAGATGTTTTGCTGGTTTTTGAAACAGAGCCGTTTCTGCTTTTCTTCTGAGAAGTTACTTCAGGAATGTCCTCAGATGTTTTGCTAGTTTTTGAAACAGAGCCGTTTTTGCTTTTCTTCTGAGAAGCCACTTCAGGAATGTCCTCAGATGTTTTGCTAGTTTTTGAAACAGAGCCGTTTTTGCTTTTCTTCTGAGGGGTAACTTCAGGAGTGTCCTCAGATGTTTTGCTAGTTTTTGAAACAGAACCGTTTTTGCTTTTCTTTTGAGAGGTAACTTTAGGAGTTTCCTCCGATGTGTTGCTTGGTTCCGGCTCGGTTTCAGGCGCACTTTCTACGACTGCTGGTGAAATATCTTGTGCTGGAACACTGGGAGGAACATTCATTTGTTCCTGGATTCCGGCAAAAGAACTTTCTAAGGCAGATATTTTTTGTGTAAACTCATCTAATAAAGATAACCGTTTCTCGATAGCCGCTACTCGCGGTTCCCAATCCTGAGCACTGGTCGAGGAACTCTGAGGTTTACCAAAAAATTCACTAACAATTTGTTTGATAGCTTCACTGGTTTTTGTTTGCGTTTCATCACAAAATTGTTTCAACCGCTCAGCCAGTTCTGGGGGTAAATACGTAACAATGCGGGAATTTTCAGTTGCCATCTTTTCAATTTTATTTTGTCTCCTCACATCAGTGTGCCGCAAAAGTACTACAAGTGTGCTGTTACGTTTTTTTAATTTGTCACTCAAGTAAGACTTTCATGTAGCAAGCAAGAGCAAATTTGGATTTTTAGACTCGGTACATTCATTTCAAAAATCCCGTTTCTCTTGTAGAAAGGCGCTGTTTTACGCGTCTCTACGCCAATGAGATACCAAGCTGTGCAACGCCGAGAAACCGGGGTGCGTAGAATGACTCAATTGGTGTTCTAGAACTGCCTGCTTTAAAATTTAGGATAGCTCGCCAATAAATGGTGCTATGGCTCTAACAAATTCAGGAGTAGATTCATAGGGCAAAACATTGCGACCGGGAATCTTGACTCCCCGACCCTCAGGCAAACGAGTAAGATAATCAGCTAACCATTCATCTGGATTCAATCCTTTACCTTCTTTGGCAATGCTTGAAATATCCTCTCCTAAAACGACTAATGTTGGTTGTTTGATAGAAGATATGGCGCTGCTATAATCCTTACGCCAAAAGCCCGCTAAAAACGCAAAAACGGCATGGCGGCTCTCAGGATTTGTTGCACCCTGCTGTAAAGTAGTTATCCATTCAGCATCTACAGCCTCGCTTTCTTTAAACAGTTGACGAGTGGAGAAGGAGCTTAAAAACTTTGCACGTCGTGCGTAGCGGTAAAAAGCATTGCCCAAAGGTGAATCCAGAAGATTCCAAATTGTTTTCTGCCGCCACTCGGGTGTGTCTTTCGTCAGCAAAGGCATAGCGGGAGGACTCGCTAGCACTAATCGAGCAACAAAATTGGGTTCTTGTTGGGCTAATTCTATGGCAACTGGAAATAAAGCACCTTGCACGATAACAATGACAGGTTTTTGTACAACTGTTTGCAGCAAGTGTTGCAACTGTTGTGCCCAATCCATAGGAGTGCAAGCAACGTGGGGCATATCGCTTTCACCGCAGCCCAACAAATCAGGATTGTAAATGGAATTGCGGTGTCCTTGTTTGTACCACTCACTCGAAAACCGCCGCCAAAATTTTCGTGACAAGCCAACACCAATGGGGTGAATCAGTAACAGGGGCGTGCCTTCAGGTGCTGAAAAGCTTGGATTGAGAACTTCGTAGCAAGCGCGGTAGTTTTTCCAAGTGTAAAACTGGGTGGAAGATGTTGCTCGATCTTGAATCATCATTTAAAAATCTTATCGGGGTGAATGAGCTTGTATCCCGCCTCTTTTATTTTCTTATTAGATACCCTGGCATTGTAGGGACGCTTGCTCTGTTGGGAAGAATCCCATGTGACTTTTGGTAGATTGTGTGCTTCATACAGGCGATCGTATAATTCTCGGCTTGTCATGCGTGTATCATCAACCAAGTTATAAATACCTTGCAGTTGATGCTCGCGGGCAAACTCTATTGCACCAACAATATCGTCTAAGTGAATCCAGTTGGTAACATCCTCTCCATTACCAGGTCGGGTTGTACCGGCAAATCGACCAAATATTTTTACCAACTCTCTACCGGGACCGTAAATTCCTCCCAACCGTAAAATACAAACACGGAGATTGTCATCAGAAGCTGATAGTAAAATTTGTTCGGTATCCCTCAGAATTTCCCCATTTTTGTTGGCGGGTTCGAGAGATGACTCCTCATCTACCCAATCTCCATTTTTATCGCCGTATACAGAATAACTGCCCGTATAGATGAGTTGTCGGACAGTTGGTGTTTGTTTTAGGGTATCGATTAAAGTTCGAGCAGTTTGCAAGTAAGCTTCTTCATAGTTATCAGCGCCCTTAGCACCAACACTCAAAAGTATGACATCTTGATTTTTTAAAACCGATCTTAAACCTTCGCGATCGCTGCCTTTAACAATGACAACGCGTTGGGCTACTGCTTGCAGTAAGGGAACGCGTTCGGGGGTCGTGGTAGTCGCAGTAATTGTGAAAGGCATTTTCTGCCAATATTGCGCTACTGCACAACCTACGTATCCGCAACCAATAATAGTAATGTTCATAATTATTTACAATATCATGTTCGGAGCGATACTTATGCTCTGTTTATAATCTGCTCTACCCAGCCTGCAGCGAGCAAGAGCGGCGAACCTGCTGAGCGCAACTACAAACCAATTCATTTTTAAGTTATTAGCGAACATGATATGAGGCATTGCGTCCCCTTGTGGACGGAACCGCCTCACCTCATTCCCCACGCTTTGCGTGGGGAATGAGGTGGCGAGCCCGATACCTGGAATACCAGGTGTATCCTCTAGATTTGGAGAGGGGCGCATCAAAGGGAGAAGAATTAGTCGCGATCGCCTGCGGTTCTTTTAGCGGTGTCTGGATACACAGATCCAAAGTCTTTCACTGCTTCTGCGGATTCTTTCGCAATTCTTTGAGCTCGTTTGCCAGGATCATCTTCTGTTTTACGAGCTTCTCTATTCCACTCTCCGGTTGTTTTTGGTCTGTCAGAGGTATCTCTTTGTATTGCTTGGTCAACTTTCTTGGTGACAGCTTGAGCACTCCGGTCAGCATTAACGCTTGTTGTTAGTACCAAAAATCCAACTAGAACAACAGATACGAAACGCTTAACTTGAAATTCTTTGAAGAAACCACTGATGTGAGCGATCGCCCGAGAAATCATATTTGTCATAACAAGACTCCGTTATTGTATTCTCAATACATCTTGAGGTGGCGGGACATTGCAACATCTCTACAAATAGGGGTTCGCTTAAAAAATCAGCCAAATCCCACTTATATGAGCAGCCCCGTTTACAAAACTAAGATTAACTGCAAAAAAAGTAATTATTCCTCTAACAGAAGTCATAATTTGGTCTAGACCTAAAGAATATTAGACATTTCCAAAAAATCATGTAAAAATGCACTGTCTAAAGCGTTTTTACAGATGTCTGTTAAATTAAAGAACTGCAGAGTCGCAGAGAACACAAAGACAATAGAGAATCTTATATAATGATTCCTCTGTTATTTGAAATACTTATAATATATTACATCCGTAATACATTAGTATGCCTAAACTTCCGCCCAAAGACTACATTCAAGCAGTTTCTTTTCCTGATGGAATTACTTTACACCCTATAGGTGTAATTCACTCCCCTTACAAAGAGAGACACGGTACGCCACGTCAAGCCGAACTTCAACGCGCCCCATCATATTACCAGCCAGCAATAGCACAAATAGAACTTTTCCCCAATATAATACCTCCCATTGCCCTCAAAGACATGGATGGCTTTGAGCGCATTTGGGTCATCTCATGGCTGCATCTCAACAAGCATTGGAACCCTACTGTTATACTGCCACGCGGACCGCGCATCCGACGAGGGACACTAGCGACTCGCGCCCCCCATCGTCCCAACCCCATTGGAATCAGCGCTCCCAAGTTGATCAAAATAGAAGGTTTGATTTTGCATATCCAGGGAATCGATCTGCTTGACCAAACGCCCGTACTCGATATTAAGCCTTACGTCACTTACTGTGATTCTTTTCCAAATGCCAAATGCGGCTATGTCAATGAAATGGAAAATGCCCAAGAGTATGAAATAGATATCTTCGGAAAAGATAGACCAACTCTTTGACATTTGGATATTTCTACATTGATATCTTCAAGATGGGGTAAAAGTATCTTAAGAACGCACAAACTCCTGATGCTGGTCAACCATTAGTGCAGCAGGGTGTTGAAAGTTACCAATGGGACGCTTGCAGAGTGCAATAAAAGACTGGGAGCAAGCTTTAACGATTTACAAGGATACTCACGCTCGCGCAGGTGAGGCGGTGGTTTGAGAAAATTTGGCAAGAGCATATTAACAAGTGGGTCAAATGGATAAGTCTATTGCCTATTGGGATAAAGCGATCGCTTACTACCGCCAAGTAGGAGATGTACAGCAAGTAGGACGTATGCTGATAGAGCAGTCTCAAATATACAATAGCTTCGGGCAATCCAGAAAGGCGATCGCAGTAAACGGAATCGCACATGAGTTTGATTATCAGTCAGTTTTTATCAACCGGGTTGCTAATGCTCAACCCGGTTCCTCTTTGGACAGTCAGCGTCCGGGGTTGGAAGTTCGCGAAGGAAAAACTCTAGCGCTATTGTCGTGAGGTTGATAAAACTATGACTTCATCTTGTGTGACCATAATATCTCTGAAAGGAGGTCTTATTATCCAACGATATGGAAATATTTCTTGACGATTTCACATACGCAAACGTATATTATACTACAATAAAAATACATAGACGACTGGTTTTTAAAAGCTCTTCTAATAAAACACATTTAATTATGATTTGGTTTACTGCGGATACTCATTTTGGTCATAAAAATATCTTAGAGTACACTAACAGACCGTTTTCTTCTATCGAAGAGATGGATGAAACTTTGATTGAGAATTGGAACAGCAAAGTGTCTTCTAGCGATCGCGTGTATCATCTAGGGGATGTCGGACTTTGTTCTCCTAATAAACTACGGAAAATCCTTGAGCGTCTCAACGGTAATATCTATCTTATTCGTGGTAACCACGATAAATCAGCCGAAGCTTGTAAAGAGCGGTTTGAGTGGATCGAAGATTATTACGAGTTAACAGTGCAAGATTCTGAAGAATCCCAAGGCAAACAATTAATTGTTTTGTTACACTATGCTATGAGAGTTTGGCAAGCTTCTCACTATGGAACTTACCACCTTTACGGACACTCACACGGTCAACTACCAGACGACCCTACATTATTATCTTTTGATGTGGGGGTGGATTGCCACAATTATACGCCTATCAATTATGATGACGTAAAACGTATTATGAAAGCTAAGAACTGGAAACCTCCTACGTTGAGAGGAGAGTAACTAAAAATCGGAGAGTTTTAATGCAGTCACTTGTATTTTAAAAGTAGTATAAGAGTCCGTAAGAATATGATGCCAACGATTGTCAATCGAACTGGTGGGAAGTGGGCGTTTGAAAAATTAGCTAATATTCTTTCAAAATCATTATGGCTTGATATAACAGAAGATTTTGGTGATATCAATTATCTGCTTTGCGTTGAGGAAAATAATATTTATAACGTCAGTAATTTTATTCCGATTAAGTCAATAAAAATAGCAGCAGATAAAAGAGAAATAGAAAAAAAATTTAAAGAATACTACGTACCAAGACCAAAAACGTTTTTGGCCAACAATGAAAAAGAAGTTGAAGTAATCCTATCTATTTATCCCAAAATTCAATGGATATTGAAATATCCAATAGGTTGTGGTGGGATAAATCATAGACTTATTGAAAATATAAATCAAATTCCCAAAAGATGGCCAAAGCCCTTGCTTATCCAAGAATTTGTCCAGCAACAAATCCCTGAAGTTTATAGATTATATTGTGTGGATGGTGAGACATTCGGGTTTAATGTAAGAAGGTTTAAAGATAAGAATAATAAAATTCCTTGGGTGTCTCACGCAAATGGAGCAACATATGAATATGGTGAAAGTCCTGATAAAGAAGCACAAAAAGTGGCTAAAATTGCTCTCACATCGACAGGTTTATATAATACTTTTGGTGCGATCGATCTGTTAAAAAATCAAAACGGGGAATGGTATGCTTTAGAAGTCGGTACCGATGGAATATATAATTATGTAGATAGAGAAATAGAAAATCAGGATTTATTTGATGAGATAAACGAAAGATTAGCACAAGCTTTTTGGAAAAATCTTGGAACTCCACCTTGGGGAAAAAATTGGAAATATAAAGAGTGATGAACACTCTTTTCAATAAACTCCAGCACTGAACGAAGAGACCAGAAATTTTGGACGATTCTCCATAGGAAGGGATGCCAAAAATCTCTCTATTCCTAGAGTCAAGATTGGTTCGTTAGCAACTCCAGTATCTGCGATTAGTGCAGTGTCTATACCAGCTTGATTCCCACCACAAATATCTGTCTCACAATTGTCCCCAATAATTATGGCACCTTTCCATGCTTCCAACCCTAGATGTTTAACTGCCCACTTCTGAATGTATTCAAAGATCGAAGGATAAGGTTTCCCAAAATAACAAACCTTTCCCCCAGCTTCTTGATAAAGAGCACCAATAGACCCTGGTCTGACTACAGGTCGAGATGGACAACCCGCCAAAGCGGTTTTATCGGGATTAGCTATGAGCATGACCAGACCAGTTTTGACCAATGCTTCAACCTCTTCCCGGAAGGGATCTACAGACTCACAATCGCAACCCTGATTGTGAGGAATGCCACAATATATGAAGTCAGCGTCTTCTATCGAAGAAGTAACAGAAAACAAAGTGTTCTCAAATAACTCTTGCGACGGCGATCCATATTGAGGATGGCGATCGCCATACAGCCAATACTTATATCTTGGCGTTGAAAAAGGTAGACGACATGACACAATCGCATCTCGTGTGATTTGTCCGGAAGAAACAAATAGGTCGTAATGCTCCCCTAGATGAAGACCTACTTGAGAATATTTTGATACTTCACGCTCAGCCAAACGTGTTGAATTAGACACAATTACGATCGTTGTGTTCTGCTCCTTGATTTTTTGGAAAGTTGCTTTGGCACCAGGTAACAAGCCAACGTCTTCTCCTCCCCAGAATACACCAAAGGCGTCTACCAATATCAGTCGTCTGTTCGAGACGACAGACTCTAGGGATAAAAATTCAACCATTTCTTTGAATCATGCCTCTATACTATAAAGATTTTTTGACTTATTGATACTTTAAAACAATCTTTACTGCAACGGCTACATCCCCTGGAACTATGCTCGCTTTCTGGACTGCTATAGCGATGCGGCAAAGCCGCCGCTTCGCGAACGCCCGTACAATAAAACGCGCTTTCACCAAGAGCAACACTGACATATTTTTGAAAACTGATTGTTGTTTTTAGACGAAGGAGCTTTCAATGGCATTGAAAGTCAACCAGAACCAGAAGGGTATGCTGGTACTAATTATGGAACTCCCCCTTTAAGATTATCTTTACAAGGTACTCGCCATCATATTCATCACTTTTTTCCTCAATTTTTTTTAATGCTCTTTTAGCTGCTTCTCGAACTTGATTATTCTCATCAAAGTAAGCGGGTGCAATCGAAATTTGTTGGTGAGTGAGCGTTAAGCGTAGCTCTGCTGTAGGCAATCGCTTAATATCCGGTAGATAAATATAACTATAATCAGTAAAAGGGTAGCTTGGCTTATTAACTAAATTGTAGAATAGTGTAAATTTTTTCTATCAAGACAGAGTGGGAGAGCGAGAACCCCTCAGTCACGTAGAATCCTCCGTGTTTCAACCGGGGGAGAACTCAAGAGTCCGTAATTTCCCGGTAAATTGTCACTTTATTAAAAATGGGCTTATCTGAACGACAACGCAAGGAACTACAATCCGCTCTAGTTGATGCTTTCCCTACAAAATCATCATTAGAGCAAATGCTGTGGTATGAATTAGATAAGAACCTGGAAGCGATTGCCGGGGAAGGTAGTTTACAAGAAATTATCTTTAAAACAGTACAAACAGCAGAAGCAGAAGGATGGATTGAAGATTTAATCCGTGCAGCGCGTATAACAAACCCTCGAAATCAAAAATTACAAGTTATTAAGCTATCATTAGGAAGTGCATTATCTTCTAGAAACCGCATACAACAACCCCTGTTAAAGCAAGTCCTTACTGAAGTTGAGTCACGATTAAATCAGTCATTACATAATCGGATTTATATCGTCCAAGATACAGAGCAAAACCCGTCTCAGATTGAATTACCTTGGTCAAGTGAAATAAAGGTAGGCTCAAAACCAAAAGTTCATTTAACTAATACGGAAATAACTGCAATTTATGATCAGCCGGAGATTGATGGAAGATTATTAATTTTAGGTCAGCCTGGTGTGGGCAAAACTACGATGCTCTTAAAACTTGCTGAAGAACTAGTTAATCGGGCTAAAAGTGACCCCCTACATCCGATACCAGTGCTGTTTTCTTTATCTTCTTGGAAGAATGACAGTCAAAGTATCAAAGATTGGTTAATTGAGCAGCTAAAAGATAAATATGGTGTAAGAAAAGAGATTGGTAAACAGTTAGTAAATAACCAAGAAATTCTCCTCTTGCTAGATGGGCTAGATGAACTAGTAGCAGAGCGTCAAGAAAAATGTGTCAACAAAATTAATGAGTTTTTACATCCCGCTAATTGGACTAATCCTGTAGTTGTTTGTAGTCGGATAGAAGAGTATCAACGATATAAAGCCTTGCTTCAACTAAATAACTCATTAGAATTAGGTTCTTTCACTTTACAACAGGTTTATCAATATTTACAAAGTCCAGATAATTTTCAATTGTGTCATAATATTAGTCAGGATGAAAATTTTCAAAAAATAGCACAACTACCACTTTTGTTAAATATTATTGTACTATCTGCTCAGGAAATCTCAATACAAGCATGGCAGCAGTTGAAAACTTCTGAAGAGCGGTTTCAGTATTTATTTGATACTTATATTAGTACAATGCTTAAACGTCCTTATAAGGATAAACAACCATTACACTCAAATACCGAACGTTGGTTAAGTTGGTTATCACGTCGATTAATTGAAGAAAGTGCAACGGAGTTTTTTATTGAAAAAATCCAGCCTGATTTGTTAAACAATAAATTTCCAAAAATTGTTTATAACGTAATACTATGGGGAGTTATAGGTGCGGTGATAGGAGGGCTGATTTATGGGCTGATTTTTGCGCCGATAGGAGGGGTGACTATTGGGCTGACAGATGGGCTGATGTATGGGTTGATTTTTGGACAGATTTATGGATTAATTTATGGGCTGATTAATGGACTGATTTATGGGCTAATTTATGGGCTGATTGGAGATCTAATAGAAAATAAAATAAAAAGTATTCAATTAACTAATTATCTAATAAATTTTAGGGTAACTCTAAAGTGGCTGATTATTGGGCTGATTTATGGGCTAATTCTTGGGCTAATAGGAGGGCTGACAAAAGGGCTGATTATTGGGCTGATTCTTGGGGTGATGAATGGGCTGATTTCCGGGCTGATTTTTGGGTTGATTTTTGGGTCGATTTTTGGGTCGATCGGGGGTGAAATTCAACCTGTTGAAAAACTCAAATTTTCTCTTAAGAAGTCTTTAAATGGGTTGATTCTTGGGCTGATTCTTGGGCTGATTCTTGGGCTGATTCTTGGGCTGATTCTTGTCGATCTGATTTTTGGGGCGATCGTGGGGCTGGTTCTTGGGGTGATTTTTGGGCTGATTCTTGGGCTGCTTTTTTGTATTGATAGCACAGAAGTAGAAAACAAAATTACTCCCAATCAAGGAATTCGTCAATCAATTATTAATACTATAATTCTATCAACAATAATTGGTTTATTTGCTATCTTACTAAGATTTGCATATAAAATATATACACAGCAGAATATTAATCTAATTCAAGATTTCATTTTTAGCCTAATGCCTGCATTATTTCTTGGACTGCTGATTGCAATACCTAGAAGTGGAACTCCAGCCATTAAACATTTCGTGTTGCGCGTAATTCTTTGGTATAACGGTTACGCACCTTGGAACTATGCCAAATTTCTTGACTACTGCACCAATCGTTTATTTTTGCAAAGAGTAGGCGGTGGATATCGTTTTATGCATGACTTGTTACGCCAGCACTTTGCCAATTCACATGCTCAAATTCAAAAACGGTCTTAATTGACATACTCACCGGGCTGAAGCCACGGTGATTCTAGTTCATGGTTCACAGAAGTCCACTTGCTATATCGAGTTTCCCTTCAATAGTAGAGGCGGTCTTCTCCCCATGCTTTCCCTCGCAAGAGGCGGATTCTTCTTGCCCAGAAGTACCGTTTAGTTGCCACTCAGTACCGAGTATCTTCATTCCTTTTTGCAAAATGTTCAGAGCCGCATTGGTATCTCGGCATAGTTCAATTTTGCACTTAGGACAGGAATGCGTTCTGGTACTGAGAGATTTTTTCACTCTATGACCGCAATTAGAACAATCTTGTGATGTGTAGTTAGGTGACACCGCCACAACTGCTTTGTCCCAAATCTTGCCATAATAGTCTAGCCATTGAGTGAATTGATACCAACCAGCATCAGAAATGGACTTAGCCAATTGATGATTTTTTACCATATTGGCAATCTTTAAATCTTCATAGACAACCACATCGTTAGAGTGGACTACGCACCGAGCTTGCTTAATTGCCCAGTCTTGACGCTGCCTCTGAATTTTTAGATGGATTTTACCCAGTCTTTTCCTTTGTCTGTGATAGTTTTTTGATTGGGGTTTAGCACCCTTGACGAATTTCTTACTCAGACGGCGTTGGGCTTTCTTTAATCGCTTTTCTGACGAACGCAAGAATTGTGGATATATCACGGCATTATCGTGTTGATCTTTGGTGAAAAACTTTAACCCCAAATCTAACCCAACAACGTTACCCGTATATTTTCCTGTTTCCTTGCGGTCAGCATCAAAGCAAAACTGAGCATAATAACCGTCTGCTTTTCTAATTACTCGCACCCGATTAATCTTTAATCTGTGCAAGTCTTCTTGAGTTTCATTGTTGCAAAATATAGAAAAAGTTCCAGCCTCAAAGCCGTCAGTGAAGGTGATTGATTTACAATCACTTGATAACTTCCATCCCGAAACTTTGTACTCTACCGAGCGGCAATGTTTTTTGAATTTTGGATAGCCTTTCTTCCCCGAACCTTTTTTGCATCGTGAATAAAACGTAGAGATAGCAGCCCAAGCCCGTTCAGCACTAGCTTGTCTAGCAGCAGAGTTTAACTTCTTTGCGAAAGGAAACTCTGCTGCCAAATCTTTGCATAAGTTGTACAAAATAGCTTTACTAACTCCTTTATTGTCCATCCAAAACCGTACAGCTTTATTTCTAATAAACTGCGTTGTTCTGATAGCCTCATCAAGGGCTAAGTATTGCTCTTTGGTTCCGTTTTTTAGCTTGGCTTCTCTTACTATCATGTCCTGATTATAACATATTTTATCTGCTATATTGCTAGATAAAATAATGTAAAGCCGTCCTTGAAGGACGGGGCTTTAAACCCAGTTTTTTGGTAAACTACCCACACTGAACTTGCGTTATCTGTACCACAACGTACACAACGTTTCTACAAGCAGTGCTTTGAGTTCAACTTAACGATGATACTTGAAGATGGTGTAG
Organism: Tolypothrix bouteillei VB521301; assembly: GCF_000760695.4. GTDB lineage: Bacteria > Cyanobacteriota > Cyanobacteriia > Cyanobacteriales > Nostocaceae > Scytonema > Scytonema bouteillei_A. The sequence continues at coordinate 432,146 of NZ_JHEG04000001.1, forward strand.
TTGGGATGCGATCGCTTATATTTTGGCAAATATGCCATAAAATTTTGCTTGTAGATTGCAAACATAATTGCATTAGCTAACTTGCCATTCGGTTCGATCCCCATATGTAATATCAGAGCGTCCCACAATCTCCGCGTTTCTTCCTTGAATTTGCTATTTCTGTAGGAGCTGCGCCGCTAGAAGTTCTTCATGAGTATATAAAGAAACAAGAAAAGCCGTCCTAGAAGAAGGACGGGGTTTGTATCTCATTAATTTCGGTCAATTCCTTTTTACAGGAATGCGTTTCCACAAATCGGTAAGCTCAATGGTATCGAAGAATGCTATTACCTTGACAATACGCCCGTTTTTCATGGTCATATACCAGGAATAGGTGTTGGTATAGGGTTTCCCATCTTTGGCTGTAGCTGTTCCATCCCATAAGGCAATTACCATGTCGCCCTCGGCATAAATGCCTCGTACATTGGGTACTATTCTGGCGCTCAATCGCTCGTTAATTGGCGCTATAGCTTCCGACAAAAATTGCTGGCGGCTGGTGTAGGTTTTGGAAATTGGGCTTCTGCCTGTAATCGTCCATTCCACATCATCAGCTAGCAGATCGAAGAAACTACCAGTGTTATTTGCCCATTTTGCAAAACCTTCACGTACTATTTCTTTATTTTGGTTCTCATTAGATTGCACAATCTGACCAATCTCTGCAAGCTTTGGCTCGGCAAGAGCACTGGTTACAGGTGTGGCGGCAGCCATTATCAAACCGAAGCTAATTAATCCAAAGCTGGTTAGTAATTTACGGTGGGGGGCGGTGGTGTATTTTTTCATAAATCCTCTTTGTTATCGAATCGATACGTCAGGGAGCCCGATTTATTAGTATTTCCCATGCAATCAAAAACACTACCCGGATTTCTCACCATATCTGTCAAAACTTGTGCAAGGGTGCTGGGGTGAAGGGGTGCTCTTGAGAGTTCTTGTACAAGTTCTTTCTCCTCTGCTCCTGGGCTCCTGGGCTCCCCTCGTTCAAGTTTGTGAAAAATGCAGGACTAGAGATAAGGCTGAGTCTTCCACTCCTTATCTGTAATCAGTGGATTCAGCCAGAGCCCGCCATTGTGCCGTTTCTTGCTCGACGTAGGCGTTTTTTGCAGCAATTACCTGAAGGGTGTCTGTCCCTAGAGGCAACCGCAGAGGTGGGTTATCTGCGTTGACGAGCTCGAGGAGCGCCTGGGCGAGTTTGGTGGGATCTCCGGGTTGTTGATAGTTCAGTTCGGAGGCATGGTGACGGATTTTCCCAACAGTATCCGCGTAATCGGAAATTTCTATGGCAGTGCGCTGGAGCGAGCTGCCATCGAGGAAATTAGTCCGGAAGTATCCCGGTTCGACCACAGTAGCATGGATGCCTAGAGGAGCTAATTCATCGTGCAGAGCTTCGGTAATGCCTTCAACTGCAAACTTGGTTGAGCAATAGATGCCCCACCCAACAGAGGAGCGATAGCCACCAATCGATGATAGGTTAATAATGTGTCCTCTGCGACGCTGACGCATACCGGGCAACACGGCACGAGTCACATTTAACAGCCCGAAGACGTTCGTGCGGTATACCTTCTCTACCTCAGTAGCGCTGGTTTCTTCAATGCCTCCGAGCAAACCGAATCCTGCATTGTTGACTAAGACATCGATCTGCCCAAAGCGTTCGAGTCCTTCGGCAACTGCGGCTTTCACTTGAGCCTCGTCGGTAATATCGAGGCTGAGCGTCAACACATTTGGGTTCGACTCGAACTGATGCAAATCGGTTTTGTTGCGGGCGGTTGCAATTAATTGGTCACCATTTGCCAAAACCGCTAGTGCAATTTCGGCTCCAATTCCACGGGAAGCACCTGTAATGAACCATGTTCTCTGAGTCATCTGTAGATCTCCTTGCATTGAGTTAGTCACACAGCTAGATTCTTCAGCCGACATCAATTCGTTTGAGCGGCAGTTGCTTGAGCGTTCTTTAGGCTCCGTCCTCACTTCGATTTTGTCATCAAAGCGATTTGGATAGGCTTGTTATGCCCTGCTCTATTGCCTTATCCTTTCATTGTCTTTTAGTATAGGTTCATCATAGGTTTAAGCAAAAGGGTTTTAAATACATAAAAGACGCAAATTCTTGCCCGATCCTCTCAAGCAGTCAGATGGAACTCAAAAGAATCCTCTATAATAATCGCAGCAAAATGATGAAAGCGATCGCGAAACGGCTATGGCAATTGAACTCTTGAAACGCGAGACGGCGAAGAATGCTTGTCAAGAACTAGTGGAACTAGTGACTCGTTATACGGATGGCTTGGGGAACGGTATCCATTCAACTGCGATCGCTCAGTTGGAATTTATGCGAGAATCTGCTGCTCCTACAGCACTGTGTGCCGTTTATGAACCGACTCTGTGCATTATTCTTCAAGGCAAAAAAGAAACTTTGCTGGGCAAGGAAACCTATGAGTATGGTGCGGCTCAATATATCGTTGTCACAGTGGATTTGCCGCTCAGTGGATACATTGTCGAAGCGACACCAGACAAACCGTATCTAGGATTTAAGCTGAGCTTGGACGCAATTCAACTTTGGAATATTCTTGACCAAATCCAGCGCCGCCCAGATCAAAAAGAAACTTCGGTGAGAGGCTTGTTCGTTAGTGATGCTAATGCATCGTTGATTGATTGTGCCACCAGACTCACACGGCTTTTGGATACGCCCCAGGATATTCCATTCCTAGCACCGATGATTATTCGCGAAATCTATTACCGCCTTTTAATTGGCGAACAGGACGAAGCGGTTCGCCAGATTGCGACATCAGGTAGCAATATGCAGCGCATTGCAGAAGTCATTAAACGCCTCAAAGCTGATTTTACAAAATCATTGCGTGTTGAGGATTTGGCTCAGCAAGCGAGTATGTCTCCTGCATCATTCCATCGCCATTTCAAGGCAGTCACCTCAATGAGTCCATTGCAATATCAAAAACAGTTGAGATTATTGGAAGCACGTCGTCTGATGCTGAGTGAAAACGCTGATGCAACCCATGCGGCTTATCAGGTTGGGTACGAGAGTCCTTCACAGTTCAGTCGTGAATATTCTCGCTTATTTGGTGCCCCACCTATCAAGGATATTGAACGTTTACGAATCACCTGAATATTACAGTTCGCTACATATATTAGATGGGGCATAGTTGACGAACGTGTCACTAGGGGCAAAGTCTGGTCAGACGCCAAAAAGCGTAAGCGCTTGGAGAAATTGCTACTGGAGCTAGAACAATTATTAGAATAATGATTTGACGGGCCATCAAACTTTCTATCGCTGTTTGGTTGCCTGGAGCAATTTTCCCGCCAGATTAACCTAAACTTTAATTGGTACAGCCAAAAACAGCTCAAAACCATCAAGTCCTGGCATCATGATATCACTAAGGATGAGATCGGGGACTCGTTCAGTTGCTACTGCCAGAGCCGTTACCACATCTGGCGATCGACATAGACGGGTTTTGGTAGCGGCGGGCACGACCCCACCAGATAAACATGGGAATTCGGGAGCCTAAAATAATCCGAATTCCCGTTCTTAAGCTCTGCGGCCAGGTTTCGACTGAACCTAGCTTGCTGTTCGCCCAATCGTGCGATCGCATCAAAGCTCCCATTTCGCCACCGCCTGCAAACAGGGTTTCAGATAAGGGCTTAGGGGACTCAGAAGCGATCGTCATATCGGACTCTCCTCAATCGCGATGGAGTTTTTAGTAAATTCTACCAACAATCTTGTTTCAGGCGGATACTCTACACCGCACGAGGCTTTTTATTAAGTAAATAATAACCAAACGCACGCCACAAGCGATCGGGCATCAGTTTATAAAGCTGGAAAAATGGTCCTGGTTTGGCAAGATAGCGTAGTTTATCTGTACCATCTGTAGCAGCACGGTAAATTACTTTGGCTACTTCTTCTGGTTGCGCCCAAGAACGATTGTCTTTCAGTAGGGCTTCGTAATTTCCTTGCTGCGGTTCATAAGCAGGATGTTTGATAAACTCGAGCGAACGCGAGCTAAAATCAGTTTTGATCCCACCCGGCTCAATAATTTTGATGCGTATTCCATGGGGGGCAAGTTCAAACCGTGCTGCTTCGCTCATCCCTTCAACGCCAAATTTTGTGGCGTGATAGGCTGCTGTGTAGGGAAATCCTACTCGTCCGCCTATGGATGTCACATTAATAATAATGCCTTGTTTTTGCTGACGCATAATTGGTATTGCAGACTGCATGACACGTAAGACTCCATAGAGATTGGTTTGGATTTGCTTGTCAATCTCTGCCATACCTAGTGCCTCAATTGGACCAAATAATCCATATCCAGCATTATTAAGCACTACGTCTAACGCACCATATTTTTCTACTGCCGCATCAAAAGCTTGTTTGATTGAGACATCATTCGTTACATCGAGCTCGAGAAGCATAATTCTGGAATGGTTGAGGGTGGGATGTGCTTTTTGAGGAGAGCGCATCGTTGCCACGACTTGCCAGCCTTTCTCTGCAAAATAAATTGCTGTCGCACGACCTATTCCCGTGCTCGCACCGGTAATCAAGATAGTTTTAGGCATAGATTCCTCTTCTGGGCTTTGGTATGGCGTTGAACTGTACAATGCTCTATACTGAACTTTGTACACGCTTAAACTATTCAATACTAAATAGTTTAATATTAAACTAATAGGCAGTCAAGTCTCATGATCGATCCCTGGGAAGTGCTTCAAATGAATATCCGCTTCTACGAAGGCATTATGGGAGAAGCAGAAGAAGCGCTTGCTCAATTAAATCTTGATGTTAAGAGCTTTTTCCTTCTTGCCTCTGTGGAAGAATGCAAATATCCAGCAGAACTCGCACAACGGTGTCTGTTGCCAAAACCTACTGTTACGTTTTTAGTTAAGAAACTAGAGAAAAATTGCTATGTGGAGCGCAAATCTGTCAAAGGCGATTTGCGGAAATTTGAGTTGCTTCTGACACAGCAGGGTGTTGAGGTGCTTGATAAAGGTCGTGCGATCGTCACTGAGTCTTTCCTTGAGTATTTGAAAAAACTGACTCCAGAAGAATATGACACCTACGTTTCTATAATTAAAAAGATGCAAACCTAGCAAGAGATTCAAGGAAGAGACGAAGGAGACATCTCAGATGGGAATTGAAGCTTAAAGTTCATCCCACGCTACACTTCGGTTATTTATAAGATATAGATAACTTCGTGTCAAACGTGGGGCTTATGCTTGGATTAAGCTAAGTCTTATCGCTATGGAATTTGTGAAGAATTTCAATCAAACTTTCAATGCCTAGTTCAAATGCTTCCTCAACATTGCCGCCCAAACGGAATGCTCCAGCCAGTTCCATGTGGACAAATCCGTGCGTAAATGCAACGACAATTCGAGCAGCACTGAGCGACTGCTCTGGGTTCACCCACTGCTCGATTGTCTGTAGTAAAGGAGCCACAGCAGTTGCACTTACCTTAATATCCGGCTGCATCTCTGAGGAAAGACGAGAATAAAGTAATGGGTAGAGCGTTGAATGCTCATGTGCAAAAGCACGGTAAGCAATCATTATTGCTTGTAAATCATCTTTGAGATTCTGTCTTTGTACCGCATCTGCTAAGGCTTGCCCTAGCTCAACGAGCATCGCTTCTAGAACAGCCTTAACAAGCTGTGATTTATTTTCGACGTGCTTATATAATGATGGAGCGCGAATGCCTAAAGAAGCCGCTACCATCTGCATGGACAGGTTTTCTAGTCCTTGAGTTTCTAACAAGTGTTGAGCAGTACGGATAATTTCTGAATAAGATGTTTTGGCAGGAGCAGGACACATATTTAATCTTTGGCATAAGGTGAATTTGACTGTAGCGTCTGATGAGCAAAGTCAAGCAGATGGGGCAAAAGACGCTCTGGCTGTTCCCGATGTGGATAATGTCCAAGACCTTCAAGTAGGCGGACTTCATCTTGTGGCATCATTGATTTCAGCCAATCTGCTTCAGCTTGTGGATCGTCATAATCTGGATCGGCTGTACCCAGAAAATCGAGAACAGGAAGCTGAATGGTGGTGAGATGAGCCGGATTGCGCCCTGTAAATGCCATTGACTTGAAAGCATGAAAGCGGCCAGGTTCTTTTAGTTTAGCTTCCAGTCTAGCCACATAAGCATCAAGATCTTTGGGAGGTGTGCAGGGATACAGCGAACGGTAGTACCAGCCCCAGGCTGAGATTCCCCAAGGTTGCATGAGCATCACCTGGAAAATCAAAGGCATCACCATCCCTTTGAACCCTGTATATGGAACCCGGCGGATCGGACTCAATCCGACTAATCCTGCCACTCGTTCTGGGTGCTGTGCCGCAAAGTAGGCAGTGCTAGCACCGGAAATCGAGCAGCCAATTAATAAAGCTTTCTCAATTTTCTCAGCATCCAGCACTCGTTCGATATCACTTGCCAAAGCCGCAACATCATACTTATCCCACCCTACAGAAGAATCGCCGTGACCGCGCAAATCGGCAACAATGACTCGAAAGCCTTCTTCCACAAGCACGGGGGCAAGGCGATCGTATTCCTGGCGCAAGTCACCCATGCCAGGGAAGCATACGATTGGCGATCCACTTCCACCAATCTCATAAGCTAGTTGCTCTCCATTGACGTTAGTTGTTTTGAATTGAAAATTTGCAATCATGAGTGCCTCCTATAGCTAATAACGTTAGCCTTTAAGACTAATAATATTAGCCTTGAGCGGTAGTGTCAAGTCGGAGTCTAAATATTACGATATGTAAAATAATCTTGACAAAAAACAAGACTTAATTAAATCGAGCCATTGAGATATCTGCAAAATGGGATATGTTGTAAAGTTTTTTCAGAAGGCAGAAGTACGAGGGCAGAGGGCAGAAGGAAAATTTAAGTGCAGGTTCCTTCTGCCCTCTGCTTTCCTTTGATAATAAAATCAATATTAGCAATATCGATGTAAAAGAAATGAAATTAATCTCATACAGTTACGAATTCCAAGCTAGTTTGGAAGAATTTTCGGAAATAATGTATTCGTCTAGAGGATATAAATTCGATCCAACTGGCTTGCACTCGGATATAAGGAATATTGAAAATATATACCAAACTCCGGGGGGGAATTTCTGGATTATGATTGAAAATTCCGCCGTAATTGGAAGTATTGGATTAAAGATATTAAACAAAGTAGATAAAATAGGAGAGATTAAAAGGTACTTTGTTTTACCTTCATGTCAGGGTAAAGGAATAGGTACATTATTAATGGAACATTTATTATTAAATGCCAAAGAAAATGAATTATATATATTAAGATTGGATGCGATGAAAAAATCTATTGCAGCTAGGAAAATTTTTGAAAAATATGGATTTCAAGAAATTAATAAATATAATGAAAATGAAATAGCAGAAATATTTATGGAACTCAAATTAAAAAATTAAAAATTAAAAACAAAAAAAAGACCAACATAAGCCTAAGCTAGGATGAACAGCATGGTTTCTTTCCCAAACTGGTGTTTTCGATGAATCGAAGATGGCGGGTGTTGATTTCAAGCAGCCCCATCGAGTACGCCTGAAAAAGAGCAAGCCTTGGTGTCTCGGCTTGGTATTATATCGGGTTAATAATTGTCTGTTTCCGTCACATTCCAACACACAATCTCGGTGGTTTTGTCTCGCTCAATTTCTTAGAATTTAGACGTTTTTAGAAAGAATTTTTCTTAACAAATCCAATCCAGCATTAATTTGCTTGACCTCAATAGTACCATATCCAAAAATCAAACCCGATTTAACCGTAGATGAAGTATAAAAATGCTCAAGAGAAAAAAGAAATATCCCCTGTTCTGCTGCTTCATCAATCACAGCATTACTTTTTATATCAGAAGTTAAAAAAGTAGCAATATGCAGACCAGCTTCAGCGGGAATAGGTTCTAACCAAGGAGAAAAAGATTTCTTCAGATTCGCAATTAAACATTGCCGACGCTGGTCATAAATTTTATGTAACTTCCGAATATGCTTTGCTAAATAACCATCAACAATAAACTTTGCCAGTGTTGCTTGCGCTAACACTGGACTGTGCAGATCGCTCAGTTGTTTTGCCACAACTAACGCCTGTTGTATCAAATCTGGAGCAACAATAAATCCCAAACGGAGCTCTGGAAACATCACTTTAGAGAATGTCCCCACGTAGAGAACTCTTCCAGTACGGTCTAAATTCTGCAATGATTCCAATGGTCGTCCGGCAAAACGAAACTCGCTATCGTAATCATCCTCAATAATCGCCGCCCCATGCTGTGTTGCCCATTCCAGGAGTGCGATCCGACGTGGTAATGACATTGGCATCCCTAAAGGAAACTGGTGCGAAGGAGTCACATAGATCAGCTTTGCATTTTTGGGAAGGCACTCCACTTGCAGTCCTTGTGCATCTACTGGAACTCCAACCACTTGTGCGCCATAGGACTCGAAAAGAAGACGTACAGGAGGATAGCCCGGATCTTCCATTGCTACCACTGTTTGCGGTTCAATCAGAACTCGCGCAATTAAATCAAATGCTTGCTGTGCGCCATTCGTCACGATGACGTTGTCTTGATGACACCTGACAGCACGGCTGAAGGACACGTATTTGACGATCGCGTCTCGTAATTCTCTGATACCTTCTGGCGGTCCATATCCTACAGGTACTTCGGCTAAACGACGCGAACAGAAAGCGGATATGCGCCGCCAATCTTCAAAGGGAAATCTCAGTTTATCGGGAAGACTTAGGGAAAAGTTATACATCAAATTGGCTGGTGGAGGGGGTAACAATTGAGCACCAGTTAACTGTCGCCAAAAAGGTTTGATCTCAATAGCTGATTGTCTGAGATTTTGAAGGGAGCGATCGCTGGAAACAATATCAGCAACGAAAGTCCCCGCACCAACGCGTCCCTCAAGCAATCCATCACTCACGAGCAAATCATACGCCTCCATCACCGTATTTCTCGAAACACCCAATTGAGACGCCAGTTCGCGAGTTGGTAGTAGTTGCTCGCCTGCGGGCAAACGCCCATCCAAAATCGCCGCCCGAAGCTGTCGGTAAATTTGCCCGGTTAAATCGTGACGTTCAGCCAGTGTTAGATGGAACTCCATACCTTTTCCCACTGAAATTGGACTACTCAAATTTATAATAATTGGATCTTCAGTCCAACCAAAATCCGCTCTAACTTTAAAACGAAGGCAGAAGTACGCTCGCTACTAGGGCAGAAGGCACTTAGGTGGGGATTTAAACCCGCACCGTTATTGTTGACCGCGCCTCTCGGAGATTACGATCGCGAAAACTGTGGACAAACATTTATATTACTGGTGGCAAATTGTGGCTTATGAATGATGAAATATCAGAATATATAGATAACTCTGTTGATTACGTCTTAGATTTAATCAAATTAACTTGGAGTCGTGCCACAGGTTAAAAGCTGACTATCCACATCCTTCAAACTCGCACAACCACTTAATGCCATAGCTACATCTAATTCATCTCTTAACAAAGAGATAACACGAGCAACACCGGCTTCTCCAGCAACAGCCAATCCCCACAATATGGGACGACCGACCAACACAGCTTTGGCTCCTAACGCTAGAGCTTTTAAAATATCCGTTCCTCTACGGATTCCTCCATCGATTAAGATTTCAGCACGCCCATCGACTGCTTTGACGACTTCTACTAAGGCGTTTAAAGAAGCGATCGCACCATCCAATTGACGTCCGCCGTGATTGGAAACAACAATTGCCTTTGCTCCATATTCTATTGCTCGCACGGCATCATCTCCCCGTAAAATTCCTTTCAATACCAAAGGTAGGGGAGATAAAGACTGCAACCATTCTAAATCTTTCCACGTGATTGCCGGGTCTAATTGCTGGGCAAAATAGGTAAACAAACCAGATTCCCCTGCTTGATAGGGAATATTCAGCCCGGAGATATTGACCAAATTAGCCAATTGCAAACCTGGTGGTAGAGCAAACTCATTGTGTCTGTCTCGTTCTCTACGTCCCAAAACAGGCGCATCTACAGTCAAGCAAAGTGCTTTATACCCTGCATTGTAAGCTCTTTCTACCAAAGCGCGAGTCAGTCCTCGGTCTTTATGGATGTAAAGTTGGAACCATTGCAAAGCAGGAGAATCAGAGCCATGGCAACTGCTGGCAACTTCTTCTATACTTTTTGTGGAGAGAGTGCTTAACACCATTCCAACACCAGAGGAGCGAGCTGCTCTTGCTGTGGCAATTTCTCCTTCAGGACAAGCAAGACATTGAAAAGCCATCGGAGCAATGAGGAGAGGCATTTGAATGGGTTGACTCAAGATATGAGTTGCCAAATTGCGCTTGCTCACATCCACAAGCATTCGCGGACGCAACTTGTATCGTTCAAAAGCCGCCCGATTATCTCTTAAGGTGATCTCATCCCAAGCACCACTGGCGTAATAGTCTAATGCCATTTGAGATAAGCACTCAACGGCTAACTTTTCATACTCAAATAAATTCAGCGGTCTTGTACTATTCTTATTCATTGTCTGTTCCATCGCGATGCACGGTGTCAGGTGAAAATGCAGGAAGACAAACAGCGATATACTCAGCTCCCTCTTCTGTAGGAGTGCTGTAGCGAACCCATTCACCCGCTCGTGCAATGACCCCTTGTCCGGCTTGAACATCCAAGTACCCATCCGAAGATTCTACTCTCAACGTGCCTTTCAGGACTAGAGTGAATTCATCAAATTCAGGACGCTGTCCCGGTTCAATCCACCCACTGGGCGATCGCATATGAGCAATACTGACAACTTCAGTCTGAGTTGATACACGACCGATGTACTCATCAATTATCTTGGGCTTATTACCTGCAGCTTCGATACGCTTCGGTTGCGGTATAAGTTGTGGCATGGTTGTTAACTATCATTGAGAGCATCACAAAGATAAGTGTATCAAGATAAAGGTTTAGATTCTTAGCCGAGCGCACACGATCCCATTTTCCATAAGATTTGAGGATAAATCGAGTCCGTGGGCGATATTTGTGCAATATGCTCGTTTCACTCATCAACATAGAACTTGCTTCGATAGATGAGCAGGTAATTCTTAACCTAATGTTTAATAATCAAGTTCATAGCTATGTAGCCAAAGTAGAAGATGAGGGAGGGATTATAGGAGTATCATTTCATAGAGAATTATTTCAGTTAATTTCTGATATATCGGATAATAGCAAAGCATCTCAAACGCTAATTAGAGTAGTTTTAACTTTTTATCAGAAAAAAGATGTAAAGTTTCCTATAGTTTTAGGTGAAATTGAAACCTCAAATTATGGCTCTCTTGAAACAGATTCTTAAATTAAAAAGCGTTTCAGCTTCACTTATAAAAACCCACTTGCACGAATTATAGGCGAAGATATATTGATATAGCGATCGCTTCGCTACCCCTCCCACTTCACCAGCACCCCATCCGCAGCTACCAGTCCCCACTGCGGACACTGCGCCAACAATTTCTTGATAACGGACCGTAAAGCAGGGTCGTCCACCCAATACTCCATCAGAAAATTATCGCCTGGATTTTCGCGCAACTGTTCCGCCATCGTGAGTCTCTGCATCTGGATTAGATATTGTTAACTGAATCGTATTGGTTTATGTAGTATAAATACAGAATGGGCTGAGCGTCTGAATATATTTGATGCGTTGGAGCAAGCATTAACTGAAGCTGGTATTTTATAATCAATGGGAAAAATGCTTAGGTCTGGAGATAGAGAGATGCTCCTTCAGTAGAGGTATTTTTTATGATTTCCTTATCGGGTAGATCTCTATTTAACTTCGCTTCCGGCTATATTTCTACGTCACGTTGTATATTCACACTCGCTAGAAAAAACAAGACAGTCAACAAAAATATGTACTTTTATGAAATCATAAAGAATAGTGAATAAATTCAGCAGGCGTTCAGGTTAAGGCTTATGACGCGTCCTCCCAATTCAGAAAACGAACAGGAGCCTTCTAGCCCTCGCAATCCTCGTTTATGGCTCCTTTTATTGGGGCGTACCGGTCTTGTACTGGGTGTCATTTTGCTAATGGGAATTGCAGCGGGTGCTTGGTGGGTAAGGAACTTTGTCTACCGAGATTTAGCACCTCTGGTTCAGACCAATCTCGAACAATTATTGGGAAGACCCATACAAATAGGCAAAGTAGAGCGTTTTTCGCTAACGAGTTTGAGGTTTGGTGCGCTATCAATACCAGCAACTGCTAAAGATCCAGACAGAGTGGCTGCAAAAGCTGTAGAAGTCGAATTTTCTCCCCTGCGACTCTTGTTTGCGCGAACGCTCAGCCTTAACGTAACTCTAATTCAACCTGATGTTTACATCCAACAGGACAAGCAGGGAAACTGGGTCACAACTCAACTAAAAGCAGGGGAAGGAAGCGGTTTTATTCAAACTGACTTAGAAACACTTCGGGTTCAAGATGCTGATGTGGTCTTAGATCCAACACCAAGACCGGGTAGACCACAGGGCTCTGTGACGCTAGACAGGGTGAATGGAATTGCTCGAATTCAGTCTCAAAATCAACTGGTTAATTATGAAGTCAGTGCTCAACCTACCAGAGGAGGTACGGTTCAACTCGATGGAAGCACTCAAATAAAATCTCTAGCAACTAACCTGAAGGTAAAAGCACAAAACTTTCAAGCCACCGACTTGAGCAGGTTAATTGAATTGCCAACTGTTTTACAAGCAGGTCGTGTCGATGGTGACTTGACACTTCAGCTACAACAATCCAATCCGGAAATTGCCGTAACAGGAACCGCTAACGCATATCAAGTAACAACCCAAATTCAAAACGTTCCCCAAAAGTTTTCTAATGCTACCGGGAGATTGTCATTCCAAGGACAACAAATTTCTTTGGAAAATCTGACAGCAAACTATGGCAAAGCGCCCTTAGTGGCAAATGGAAGCGTCGATCTCGAAAAAGGATTTAATATTGCAGCACAAGTCAAGTCGGTCAGTGCTAAAAATGCTTTGGACACTCTGAATATTAGCTTACCAGTTCCTGTCGCTGGAGAATTTCAAGCCAACATTCAGTTGAGCGGACCTATCAAACAACCAACCCTGAGTGGAACGGCAAGTGCTATAAAACCAACTCAGGTCGATCGCGTTTTGTTTAATGCGATCGCGACTGGCTTCCAACTCAGCATATCAGAAGCAGCTTCTCAACTTAACATCTCTAACCTGCGATTGGTTCCAGCCGCCGGAGGACAAATTGTTGGCAAAGGTCAAGTCAAACTCGGAAAAGCGAGTGATGTCAGGGTTAACTTGCAAGCAGAAGGGATTTCAGCAGATGCGCTGGCAAAGGCTTACGGCTTTACAACTCCCATCACTGTAGGCAATGTGTCGGGAAATGCTGAAGTAACTGGTTCCTTGGACAAACAACCCCCCCTAACTGTTAACTTGTCCAATATTCAAGCAACCCCAGTTTCAGGCGGAAGAATCAATGCTGACGGTCAAATCCAACTGATTCCTCAAGGGAACGTAGCTTTAAATATCCAAGCTCAAAGTTTGCCAGGAAATGCGATCGCTCAAGGTTACGGTTTATCAGTTCCCATTAACATTGGTGGTATTTCCGCAAATGCGACCGTCACCGGGACTCTCGGTCAACCCCTATCTGTCAATATTTCCAAAGTTCTGGCAACACCAGAAGTGGGAGGACAAATCGCAGCAAACGGTCAAGTTCAACTGGCACCCCAAGGTAGAGTCTCTTTGAACGTGGAAGCAAACAATCTTCCAGGGGATGCAATAGCTAAAGCATACAACACTTCACCCCCGATTGCCATTGGCAATGTTTCCGCAGATGCCAAGGTAACTGGTACTCTAGGTAACTTACAAGCCCTCGCCCAAGTTCAAGCACCAAAAGCAACTTATCCCACAACCGGACAAGCAGTCATCTCTCAACAAGGAGAAAATATTCTCTTTCAAGATGCTGTAGCCAACATAGCAGGCAGTACAATCGGAGCAAGAGGTCAGCTGGCACGAGGTCGGTGGCAAGCATTTGTTAATGCTGGAAGAATTCAATTGAGCCGTTTTGCCCAAGTCCCGCCCCAAATTCAACGAGGCGTCTTAAGCGCTCAGTTGAACCTGGCGGGAACCACTGCATCCTTCCAACCCGAAGCCATTCAAGCAACGGGACAAGCAACTTTACGGAATGTTGCAGGAGGGACAGTTAACGTTAGAAACATTAACCTCAACAACGGGCGCTGGGATGCACTAGCCAATGTCTCCCAAGTTCAACTTAACCAATTTTCCCAACAGCTAAAAGGACGGTTGAGTTCCGATCTACAAGTTGCAGGAACAACTCAGTCTTTTCAACTCGCAGATATCCGCGCCGCAGGTCAAGTGCGGTTTTCTCAATTAGTCGCTCTCGAACAACCACTGACAGCGCAAGTTCAATGGAACGGACAACAAATTGCGATCGAACGAGCCACTGCTCCCGGATTGAGTGCTGCTGGTATAATTGCCGTTCAATTACCGGAAACAGGAACGCCTCAAGTCTCCGGGTTTAATTTGGATGTCCAAGCACGGGGTTATAACTTACAACAAATTCCTGTCAACCTTCCCGCTAATGTGGCGCTAGCAGGGCTGTTGGATTTCCGAGGACAAGTTAGGGGTACTCCAGAGACTCCCAATGCTCAAGGAAATATTCGCTTGCGGGGATTGAAAGTGAACCGTTTGGCGTTTGACCCCTTATTAACTGGCAGAGTTAATTTTCAGGGAGGACAAGGTGGAGAGCTAAGACTTGCGGGTCAGCAAGACCAAATTGCAGTGAGTTTGAATTCAAATTATCGCCCAACGTCATTTCTAGTTCGTCTTGATAACGCTGTCGCAACAGGAAGAACGGAGGGAGATAATCTCCTGGTTAACGTCCAAAGTTTTCCCGTTGCTCTTTTGGAGGGCGTTGTTCCTCAAAATAATTTAAATTTAAAACCTCTGTCTGGGGAGATCTCTGGAGATCTGGCGGTTAACTTGGAGCAGTTTACAGTTGTAGGAGATGTGGCGATCGCAAAACCTCAAGCGGGTAGAGTTGGTGCGGATGCGTTTCAAGGAAGCATCAGTTATGCCAATGGAAGGGCATCTTTAAACAACGGACAATTGCGAATAGGAGACAGTGTTATAGCTGTTAGCGGTAACGTAGAAACTGGCAATAATCCCCAATTCCAAGCTCAAGCTAGTTTTGACCAACTGAACATCCAAAAAGTTTTACAAGCAGCTAATATTTTTGATTTCCAAGATTTTGGTGGGGGATTGCAGATTCCGGAATTGGCAGGTGCAGAAGTTCTTCAAACAACACCTGTGGGGTTGCCTAACGCAGATTTACTAACGCAGTTAAGACGTTTTGCGGAAATTGAGGCTTTGAAAACACAACAGGCACAACAGCGCAATGAAACTCAAACTTTGCCTGTTCTGGCAGAATTACAAGGTGCTTTGAACGGACAAATTGAGGTGGCTGGTTCCTTAAAATCGGGAGTCAACGCTAGTTTCAATTTTCAAGGTGCTAACTGGCAATGGGGTGAGTATAAATTAGAACAGGTTATTGCCCAAGGCACCTTTGCAGATGGAGTCGTAACCCTAGTCCCAGTGCGTATAAATTTGGGTGATGGTCTGTTGGCTTTTACAGGACAGTTGGGGACAGAAGAACTATCAGGACAATTGCGTGTTGCTGACTTTCCAATATCATTACTACAGTCTTTTATACCAGACAATACCGTAAATGTAACAGGTAAAGTGGATGCGCTCGCAACTCTTGCAGGAACTTTAAAAGACCCCCGTGCTATAGGAGAAGTGACACTAGAAAACGCAACTTTAAACCAGCAACCCGTGCAAACAGGACAACTTAGCTTTAATTACGACAATGCCCGTTTGAATTTTGCCAGTACTTTATTGCTGACAGGAACACAACCGCTTGAAGCACAAGGAAGCGTACCAGTTCCGTTACCTTTTGCTTCCGTAAAACCAGACAGCGATCGCATTAACGTTACGGCTAACGTTCGAGATGGAGGATTAGCCCTGTTAAACGCCTTTACCGATGTAGTCAGTTGGGTAGACGGTCAAGGACAGGTAAATGTAGAGATTGGGGGTACATTAAAGCAACCAACAATTACGGGAACTGCCACAGTTAATAATGCAACTTTTCAAGCACAAGTTCTGCAAGATCCATTAACTAATGTGACGGGAACACTTGCATTTAATGGCAATAGGGTAGATGTCCAAGGGATTCAAGGACAGTACAATCGAGGAAATTTGACTGCTGAGGGGATTATTCCCATTTTTGCCAGCCAACAAGCTCAACAGGAAGCAGCAACAAACCCCCTCAAAGTATCTCTGCAAAATCTGAATTTGACCGTTCAGAATCTGTATCAAGGTGGTGTCAGTGGTAATGCTGTCATTGGGGGAAGTGTTTTAAAACCCGATATCAGTGGTGAGATTTTATTAAGTGATGGTCAAGTCACCATCGGACAACAAGCAGCGGGTAACGCTTCACAAGGTGGTCGGACAAAAAGTAATGAAGTCTCAGCCGCCGAAACAGCACAAAATACAGGTGGTTCTCCCGGTCGTGCTGCACCCGCACTGACCGATTCTCCTATCGAATTTACCAACTTAAAGCTCGTTTTGGGCAATAATGTTCGTGTCACCACGCAATCAGTATTTGGTAATTTCATACCATCGGGAGTCGATCCAACGCAAGCCATACTGAGCTTTGTTGCGAAGGGAGATCTGAATATTAATGGGACTTTAGCAAAACCCGTACCTGAAGGAACCATTCGACTTACAGGTGGGCAAGTTAATTTATTTACAACTCAGTTTACCTTAGAGCGAGGTTACGAACACACAGCAGAGTTTATTCCAAGTCGGGGGCTTGACCCGATTTTAGATGTCCGAATGATTGCTCTTGTACCGGAAACTAGTGGAAGTAGGATTTTGACTTCTCCTGTCATTTCTTCGGAGATCAGTGACATTCCTTCAACAAGTATTGGGACTTTAAGAACGGTACGCGTTCAAGCGAGAGTAGACGGACCCGCCAGTCAATTAGCTGATAATTTGGAATTAACAAGCGAACCCCGTCGCAGCGAACCAGAAATTATTGCGTTATTAGGTGGATCGATTATTAATACATTGGGTCAATCAGATACAGCATTGGGAATTGCTACTTTTGCCAGTTCTACGGTGCTGGGGGGACTGCAAGGAAGTATTAGTGCATTAGGACAAGCGATCGGATTTAGTGAATTTCGTATATTTCCTACAAATGTTGCTAACGAAGCGTCAAGGGCTTCTGTATTGGGTTTAGCTGCAGAAGGTGTTTTTGATATTAATAGGCGTTTCTCTGTTTCGCTCTCTAGAGTTTTCTTAACTAATGAGCCTTTCCGTTACAATGTGCTTTACCGGGTGAATGACAATACTCTCGTGCGAGGTTCCACAGATTTGGAAGATGAAAGTCGATTGGAATTTCAGTATGAAACGCGGTTTTAGTTTTTTAGGGGGATCGAAACCGCAAGAATGCACTTTAGAAGAAAAAACACGTTTGCGATTGAAATCGCCGCTATACAGGCTAAGCCCACCTACGTGGGCTTAATAAGAAGTCCTTGTCTTGCGGACTTCGTTTGTATAGCCGTGATTTCTAATTACTAAGCTAAAAGGGGTTAGAAAAGCGGATTTGGTATAAGTCATTAACCAGTCATAGAGGTGACCGTATCAATATTGCTCGAGCTGAGCAATAAAATCCAGTATGAGTGATGTCAATTTCTCAGGATACCAGAGTCCCCATTCGTGCAAACCTTCTTCTACAGTAATTAATTTAGAGTTGGGAATAATTGCTGCCATTTCTTGAGCATTATTTAATGGCGTAGTTAGGTCTTTATCAGACCATAATAACAAGCATGGAGCTTGAATTTTCGGTAGCAGATGGCTGATATCTTCGTATATAGAAATTAGCAGTCCTTGAATGACATTTCCCGTATTGAATAACAAGTTATAGGAGAACACCAAAGGGATATCAACTAATTTCAATCTGGGTCTTGGAAGAAACATTTGAACCGTCATTTCGATCGCCCTTCGCGGTATCATCTCCGGTATAGATGGTGAGGGAATTCCAGTACTATCTACCAGAATGACACTTCTGACTTTTTCTGGAACAAGTGTAGATAAAGTAATGGCAATACCTCCACCTAATGAGTGTCCTACTATATGAAATTGTTGTAAATTCAAAGCTTCCAGAAATGACAGGAGAAATTTGCTGTAGCTTGCGTAATCGGGAATTAGCTCAGAGTGAGTCGATCGCGCAAAACTGGGCAAGTCAGGAGCAATTATGGTATGCTGAAGTGCTATCAATGTCAGCACTTCAGTATAAGGCTCCGTAGAAATTCCCCATCCATGTAGAAATAGGATGGGGATTGAACTCGACTCCAACTTACTTTGCTGATAAAATATAGTGCAATCTTGTAAATCAACTCGATGATTCGTTAATTGGGATTTCAAAGCCACAACCTCATTCACTATGACTCGATAAATCACTTCAGCGATAATATTACAGTAGCAAGCTTAGAGGGTGGGCGAACCTTTCTCAAGGCTTATATCAGTCCAGATTTCTGAGTTCATAAAAATACAGCATTTTGAGGTATGTGAGGTACAACAATTGCAGAGTTGCTTTTAAACGTCGGAATTTGAATGAAGTACTTACCTCATAAACTCTGAATTTGCTGTAATACCAATTCTATAGGGAGCATCCCAATTCGAGCGTTGAAGAATTTCATGCAAAGGCGCAAAGCTTTTTTAGTTATAATTTAACTTATAAGTTAATAACAATACGCCTGTGTTGTAGCTTTTTGAGTTAATTAACGACAAATGAATTGCTTTTTTACTCTTGCCAAAAAGTTTTATGCCTCGACCAAGAATAATGGGATAAAGTTTGATGATAAGTTCATCAATGAGTTCGTTATCTAACAAAAAACCTGCAAAGGTTCCACCTCCGCACAAATAAATATCGGTTCCATCGGCTTCTTTCAATTGCTCGATCGCTTCTAGTTCGTTTTGGGCGATAATTTTAACTCGATCGTCTAGTTCTGTATCAAATTTCAAAGTCTTTGAGAATATGTAATTTTTCATGTGAGGATATGCAGGTTCTCCTGGTTTGTTTCCGTATTGATAACCAAACTCGTATGTTCTTTTTCCCATGACTGCTGTATCGTAAGTCTTGAGACTTTCAAAGTATTCTGTTACGTGTTCTCCCTCTGCAAACTTTAAGAAGCCGTCAATTGAACCATCTTCGTGAGCGATATAACTATCAAGGGTTGTACCTACGTGATAAACGAGTTTTCTCATTTTAATGTTCTTTTTTGTGTACCAGTCAATTGGAGCAAACAATCCTTTCTCGTTCGTAGTTGCGATGCAGGGGCTAAAGCTCAACTACGAACGTACTTTCTGCTTTTTAAAAAAGGGCTTTCTTTATTCCAAATTCTGCAACCCTAGTGCAATCTTACTGTGCTTTTCAATCTGTCCCATCACTTGTCTTGCTCGTTGAATAACTACTTTTGGTAAACCAGCCAATCTTCCCGCTTCAATCCCATAAGATTTATCAGCACCTCCCGGTTGAACTTGGTGCAAAAAGATAATTTGATCTGGTAATTCTTTAACTGTGACCTGATAATTAGCAACATTTGATAACAACGAAGCCAATTCGTTCAATTCATGGTAATGTGTTGCAAAAATTGTTCGGGAGCGGATTTCTGTTGCCAAGTACTCAGCGACAGCCCAAGCAATAGAAAGACCATCAAAAGTCGCTGTTCCCCTACCAATTTCATCTAACAGCACCAATGATTTTGATGTGGCGTGGTTGAGAATATTTGCTGTCTCGTTCATCTCCACCATAAAAGTAGATTGACCTGTTGCTAAATCATCTACCGCACCGACACGAGTGAAAATGCGATCGCACACTCCCAATTGTGCTTCTCGTGCGGGTACAAAGCTTCCTATTTGCGCCATCAGTTGAATTAATCCCACCTGTCTGAGATAACAACTTTTACCACTTGCATTTGGTCCGGTAAGGATAACCAAATCAGGAGAGGGAGAGGGGGGGAGGGGGAGAGGGGGGGAATTTCCCTGGTCCCCATTCCCCAAATGAGTGGAATTCGGTACAAAGAAACCGGAAGGTAAAGACTGTTCCACCACGGGATGACGCCCATCAATAATTGTGATTTCTCGCCCTTCCACCACGGACGGACGACAGTAATCCTGATAGATTGCTAGCTCGGCTAACCCACACAAAACATCTGCTGCTGCTATTGCACGGGAAATATTGCGAATCACTTCCGCCTGCGTACCTACCTCCTCTCGCAAGGCTACAAAAATTTCGTATTCTAACTGGTTTAAATCATCCCGCGCTGTTAGAATTCTGGCTTCCCGTTCCTTCAACTCCGGAGTGATATAGCGTTCTTCATTCACCAGGGTTTGTTTGCGGATGTAATTCGATGGTACTTGGTCGGCTTTTGCACGGGAAATCCCAATATAGTAACCAAAAGTTTTGTTAAATCCTACCTTTAAATTGGCAATTCCCGTTCTTGCTCGTTCATCAACTTCTAAATTAGCAATCCATTTCTGGTCATCTTCAACAGTGGCGCGTCGTTCATCTAATTGAGCATCAACTCCAGAACGGATCAATCCCCCTTCCTTAATATGTAAAGGTGGTGACTCTACTATATGAAGGCGAATTTTTTGTGCTAGCTCTTCCATTCCTGGTGGTACTTTTTGCAAAGCTTTCAAGAAGGGAGAACGAGCAACAGAAACCAAATTTGCTATTTGAGGCAAACGAGATAGGGAATCGGCTAAAGCTAATAAATCTCTAGCATTAGCAGTACCAGAACCAGCACGTCCTGTAAGCCGTTCTATATCATAAATTTGACGCAATAACTGTCGCAGATCTTGGCGCAGGGAATTGTTATCAACAAGTTCTTGAATCGTGTCTTGTCTTGCGCGAATACCTTTAATATCAAGCAATGGTTGCAACAACCATCGTCGTAAAGCACGACTACCCATTGGTGTAGAAGTTTTATCTAACGCCCAAAGCAGAGAACCAATAAAAGTGCCATCACGTACAGTTTGAGTTATTTCCAGATTGCGCCGTGTTTGATGGTCAATAATGAGAAAATCCGTGAGAGTGTAAGTCCGGAGCGTTTGTAGGGGGATCGCGTTTTCCTTCTGTGTATCTTCCAAATATTCCAGCAACCCACCCGCCGCACGCACAGCCAGGGCTAGGTGTTCGCAACCCAAGCCTTCCAAAGAACGGACTTTAAACTTTTGCAACAATCTTGT
Organism: Tolypothrix bouteillei VB521301; assembly: GCF_000760695.4. Classification (GTDB taxonomy): domain Bacteria; phylum Cyanobacteriota; class Cyanobacteriia; order Cyanobacteriales; family Nostocaceae; genus Scytonema; species Scytonema bouteillei_A. The sequence goes on from NZ_JHEG04000001.1 coordinate 453,482, forward strand.
TCTGGCTTCGCCTTGGGAGAAAGGAACTTGCGATCGCAAGCTATAACAAAAAGATGGAGGCAAACATTCAGGTAAATGTTCCGAACGTTCTCCCGGACGCAATAAACTTCCCAAATCTGGGGCGTTAGTGGGAACGAGCACCTCAGCAGGCTGCAAGCGCATAAGTTCCTGTGTCAAATGTTCTGGATTACTCCCTTGAGTGGTTAAGAATTCACCTGTAGAAATATCTGCATAAGCCAAACCCCAATAGTCACCTGCAATGACCACAGCCGCCAAGTAGTTATTTCTGCTTGACTTAAGCATTCCTTCTTCCAACAATGTACCGGGAGTCAGAATGCGCGTCACTTCACGACGAACTAAACCTACAGCTTCTGAAGCATCTTCTACCTGATCGCAAATAACAACAGCATATCCCTTTTCTACCAACTGAGTCGTGTACCGTTCCCAAGCGTGATGGGGTACACCCGTCATGCGTACCCTACCGACTTCTCCTCCGTGTTTGCTAGTCAGAACCAGTTCCAGTTCTCTGGATACAACAATGGCATCTTGAAAAAATGTTTCAAAAAAATCCCCTACCCGATACAGCAGTAGAGCGTGAGGATACTTTTCCTTCACTTCTACATAGTGCTGGTACATCTTGCTGAGTTTGCTGCGGTCTACCGTGCGGTAGTCGCCGATGGGCTCATTCGGGTTACTCGGTTCGGTTGTTTGGGGTGTATGAGAAGCGGTCATGAGTGTCTACCAATACACAAGGCTGCCTGCCAAGATCCGATGATAACGTGATGTTGGTGATACTCACAAATTGTTTACGGTTTGTTAATCACTTCGATTAGTTTCTTCTAGACATTCTTTATACTGGTTCAGTCAGCTTGTTTAAGTCAATACCCACTATTACAGGAATCATCAATCCCAAACGCAATCTTAATGCTAGCCAGTCGCTCAAAGCTTCTCTCAATTCCCGCCGACAACCTTCAAGCGTGTGATGATTTGACCAGACTCCCTGTAAAATAGGAATTTCACCCCAGTAAGTTCCATCATCTTCAATAATTTCGTAAACTGCGAGTTCCATTGCTTGGTCAATATAACTTGCTAACATTATCTGTATTACCTCACCTATGTGCTCCATTCTAGCTTTATGTTGTTCCTCAGATTTCACCAATTCTCTATAGGCGATCGAGATCTAAGGGAATGACGCTTCACTTCCATAAGATAAGAGATTTTCTAATCGCAAGCAGGGGATAAATCTTTTACCTTCCATCTGAATTCCCCCCAATGATTTACCATATAAATTATCGCTCTAAAATCACATTTTCCGTTTTTCCTAAAGCCACACCGTCACTGGAAGCATCCTCACTGGGTGGAACTCTAAAACCTCCATCACGCCAGCTATCTGTTACATCTTTGATAAAACTAGCTATAGGTATAGCAACCAACAAACCTAACAGTCCTCCGAGTTTTGCACCTACCAATAAGGAAATTACAACCCAAACAGGGTTTAACCCAGTCAAATTTCCTAGAATTCGAGGAGCAACAAAGTTAGTATTAATTTGATCCACAAGTACAGCAACAGCTAAAACTTCCACTCCCAACCAAAAATTTTGCAATCCAATTAATAAGGTCACTATTGCAATCCCTATACCCGTACCGAAAGGAAAGAGGGAGAAAAATCCAATACCAATACCAAAAAGTAAAGCTAGGGGTACTTGTAGCGCTAAAAATATCAGTATGAGTGTCAGCGCTAGCAATGCACCCAATGTTGCTTGACCGATGAAATAATTTTGGAAATCCTCACGTAATAATTGCCGTATCGGCGAGCTAATGTAAGAAGGAAACCATTGAAAAATTCCATCCCAAAGTTTTTCTCCATTCAGTATTAGATAAATTGTAATGACTACTGTCAGCAGTACATTCACCAAACTGCCAATCGTGTCTACGGCAAAACCAAGGATTTGACCTGTTAATGACTGAAGTTGGTTGGAAAACCTATCCAACAGTTGAGTGACCAAACTACTTAAATTAACTGGCAGATCTTGGGTTACGGTTTGGGTAGCAAGCCAGGCTTGAAAAGCTTGAATTTGTTGTGCTCCAGAATCAATCCAATTAGGCAAAAAATTTACTAGTTCGTTGAGCTGTTCCAGAATTAAGGGAACCAAAGTAACAGCTAAAGCCCCAACAATGACTACAGCTAACAGCAAAACACTGACAATGGCAAAGTTCCTATTTATGCCTCGTTTTTGGAAAAACCGAATTGGATAATCTAAAACAAAAGCTAGCAAGAGGGCGGCGACAAGAATGCTTACTAGGGGTTGGAAATACTGTACAACCTGAAGCAACACCCAAGCGTTGAGTATAGCGAGGGGAAATGCTAAGCCCAGACTTAACCATTGTGGTAGTTTGTTTGGAGTCATTAATGATTTGCTAATTGCTAATGGCTAATGGCTAATGGCTAATTGGGACTGGTAATTAAGCATTAGCGAGTGGCATAGGTTTGCTCTCTATAAAATCTAACAGAATACGTTGATGGACTGCTCCAATTGGTCTGACTTCTCCTGCAACTGCTGAGTAGCAACTCCCTTGTTGAACGTATTCTGGTGCTACTAAACCCATGTCCCAACCTTCATTTAGAACTAACCGATCTAATTCTACTAATAGCGGTGCATGGAAAACATGACGCAACGCTATTTCATCAGAATAGCAGCCGAACTTGGAAAAGTTTGGTGGTAACTTATAACCTATTTCCTCTAAAATTTCTCGCTGTACTGCTTCCTCTGGGGTTTCGCCCGGTTCCATATGTCCGCCAAAAAATGCCCAGTGTCCCGGATAGAGAAGATTGGGTTTATTATCCCGCAACTGCATTAGGAATTTGTTTTCTCGGTAGAGTATCGCAATTGCAACTTGTACTTGCATAATTATTTGTTGGTTGTTGGTTGTTGGTTGTTGGTTGTTGGTTGTTGGTTGTTGGTTGCTATTAACCACTAACCACTAACCGCTAACAAATTATACTTACTCTTCTTCTAGGTAAATTTCTCCGTACTCTTTCCCTGCAATGGGAATAGATTGGTAGCGTATTTTACCTTTAAAAACAACTTTATCTCCCTCTTTTATACCAGTTTGATTGGTAATTACCCATACTTTACCGGTAGAGTCGTCAATTTGATATCCCAACCGCTTTAATAAAGGGACTCGTTTCTCAACTTTTCCCTGTACGTAGACTGTTGCATCATCCTCTTTCGGCGGTTTGATTTCCTGAATGGGGGTGATATTGGCTCCTATTGTATTCCAGCCATATCGACCAAAATTAGTGCAGCCAAACGCTCCTGTCAGAAGGAGGACTGTCAATCCCAGGCGTAAGGATAAAACTAGGGCGTACTGATACAAAAACAATATATTTAAATTTTTCATTTTTTGCATAATGATTACCTGTACTTGCCAATTTTGGCATCAGGGATCGGCTAGTGACAATTTATATCGGTTAAGTAGCGATATTTTTATCGGTTAAGTAGCGCTCGGGGGCGGGATTGACACAATAAGCCCCAGTTTCCAGTCCCGAGACTCTAATTTTATATTTCTTTACATAGTTGGTTTTATCTTTGCCTACCGACTTACAAGCAATCTGAGAAGATATTGAATGTGGTGTTTAAACGCGAATGCGAATTGTGCATGAGATGGCAATGCCACTGCGTAGCGTTCTTCTTCTACGAATTGTGATGGATACAAAAACAGCCAAACTTCTTGATGGTAAAGTTAAGGCAGAAAAAATTCAGCAAGAACTTTCTGCTGTCATTAAAGAAGCTCAACCCAAAATAGGACGCCCGCCCGGATTGGCAGTGCTGATGGTGGGTGATAATCCAGCATCAGCAGCGTATGTACGTGGAAAGGAACGCGCCTGTAAGAAGATTGGTATTGCATCTTTTGGTAGGCATTTTCCTACAGAAACGACAGAAGCCGAACTCGAGGAAGTTATTGCTGCACTTAACTCTGATGAGCGAGTGGATGGTATTCTCATACAATTGCCTCTTCCCAATCACTTGAATGCCCAGCACTTGCTATATCAAATTGCTCCAGATAAAGATGCTGACGGCTTGCACCCCGAAAACTTAGGACGGTTGGTGCGGGGTGAGGTGGGTTTACGCAGTTGCACTCCTGCTGGCATTATGAGTTTACTGGAAGAATACAACATTCCCCTACAAGGTAAGCAAGCAGTGGTGGTGGGACGCAGTATTCTAGTCGGTAAACCTTTGGCTTTGATGCTACTCGAAGCAGATGCTACCGTGACGGTTGCTCATTCGCGATCGCAAGATTTACCCGCGATCGCAAAGAATGCCGATCTTCTAGTTGCAGCAGTAGGGCGTCCGGAATTCATCACTGCTGAGATGGTGAAACCAGGTGCTGTTGTGGTAGATGTGGGGATCAATCGCGTGACAGACTCAAGTGGTAACAGTCGCATCGTGGGTGATGTTCGCTTTGAAGAAGTTGCTAGAGTTGCGGAATTTCTGACACCAGTTCCAGGCGGCGTAGGTCTCATGACTGTAGCTATGTTGATGCAAAACACTGTGAATAGCTACAGGCAAAATTTCAAAAATTAGTCATTTATCTTGTGTCAGCAAAATATACCAAATTAGGATTAACAGGATTGTTTGCCCTTCAGTGAAGATAGCTAAAATACAATGCATTTCAATCCAAGAGCCAAAATCCATTTATCCAAAATTGGTATCGGCACCAATGACGAATGACGCTTTCCCGTAAAATTGTTACGTAGACAACGGAATATCAAGGATAATTAAGGATGGTAGCAGCAGATAACATTCAGACAACTCCACAGGAAGGTAAATTTAACCTGTTAGCTTATCTCAAAGAGAAAAAACAGCTTTGTGATGAAGCTTTGGATAAGGCTGTACTCGTGCATTATCCAGAAAAAATATATGAAGCAATGCGTTATTCCCTACTAGCGGGTGGGAAGCGGTTGCGACCAATTCTTTGTCTGACTACCAATGAAATGCTTGGTGGTACTATTGAAATGGCTCTACCGACTGCCGTTGCCGTGGAGATGATCCACACGATGTCGTTAATTCATGACGATCTACCTGCTATGGATAACGACGACTATCGACGCGGTAAGCTGACCAACCATAAAGTTTATGGTGAAGATATTGCGATTTTAGCTGGAGACGGTTTACTCGCCTATGCTTTTGAGTATGTTGCAACCCAAACTCAAAATGTTCCTGCAGAACGGGTGCTAAGAGTGGTTGCTCGGTTGGGTCACGCAACTGGAGCAACTGGATTGGTAGGCGGTCAAGTGCTGGATTTGGAATCGGAGGGCAAAACAGATACTCCTCTGGAAACGTTAAATTTCATTCACACTCACAAGACGGGTGCTCTTTTGGAAGCTTGTGTCGTTTGTGGTGGTATTTTGGCAGGAGCAACAGCAGAACAAGAGCAACGCCTGTCTCGCTACTCCCAAAATATTGGGCTTGCTTTTCAAATTATTGATGACATTCTAGATATCACTGCGACTGCAGAGCAATTGGGTAAAACAGCTGGCAAAGACCTACAAGCCAATAAGGTTACCTATCCCAGTCTTTGGGGAATAGAAGAATCTCGCGCAAAAGCTCAACAACTGATTGAAGAGGCTTGTACTGAACTCGAACCTTTTGGAGCAAAAGCGCAAGCATTAATTGCGATCGCCCATTTTATAATAACTCGCGATCGCTAGATAATGAAAATGAATGATGAAAGACGGCTTTACAAGTCACCATTTATCATTCATATTTCTTTTCATAATTCATCATTTATAATTCATAATTCATAAATAGTATGCAGGACATAAGCGACATTTTAGAAAACCGAGTGCTTTTCGTAGCTCTAATATCTAGTTTGATTGCTCAAGGGCTAAAGCTGGTTATTGAGTTAGTGAAAAATCGCAAACTGAACGTCAATGTTCTCGTAACTACAGGAGGAATGCCCAGTGCTCATTCCGCTTTGGTGACAGCCTTAGCAGCGGGTATTGGACAAACTTTAGGTTGGGCTTCTTCCGAATTTGCAGTTGCTGTGGTTTTTGCCATCATTGTCATGTATGATGCAGCAGGAGTGCGACAAGCTGCGGGTAAGCAAGCTCGCATTCTCAATCAAATGATTGATGAATTATTCCACGAACATCCAAACTTTAACGGCGATCGCCTCAAGGAATTATTGGGACACACACCCGTTCAAGTTATAGCAGGTTCAGCTTTAGGTATCACCATATCATGGTTGGCCAGGTCTACCGGCGTACTCGTTGTCAATCCTTAATCACCTGATAGGAGACAGGGGAGACAGGGGAGACAAGGGAGAATAATTCATAACCCTACGACAAATTTACTGCAAGCGTACAGCCGAGCGTAACAGCAAAACTTTTCGACTATCTACCAGTACAGCAGAAAAGCCTTGCTCGCTTAGCTTTTGCAATGTAGTGTATGCATCTTTTTGGTTATTTGTGTAAACAGCTAATAAGTAAGGGCGTTGCCCGTAGGTAGCAAAACCTACATTTCCTCCTACAACTTCCCGTACTTCATTGGCAACTTCCGGACGATTATAGTAATCAACTAGTACAGCATAACCCTCTCCCAATCGCTCCGGTTTGTAGGTGACATTTTGACCGGGCGTAGCTTCTGTTGGTCGAGTTGTGATGATAGCAGATAGCCCAACAACATTGCTGATGTACCTCGCCCAGCGATTGGCATCGTCTATGCTGCGAAATCCACCTATCCGCGTCACTGTATCTTTCAAGTACCTACACGTCGTTGTCTTGAGTTCTCCAGGTAACGCACGACGCAATTGATTTTGATTATTTGATGTGGGACTAATAACCAATAAAAGGTATTCACCTGCACCAGGTGGTTGACAGACAGGTACATTTTGTGATTGAGCAATGGCGGAATCTACGCCAGCAATTAAGCTGCTAAATGCTAGCAATAAACTACTGACTAAAGATTTTGTTAACGTCCGGGCAATTGCTTGATACATAATTTTATTCTTTTTTCAAATTTATAGTGTAAAGACGCGCCATGGCGCGTCTTTACATTTAGGATACGGTAGCAACAGATGCTAAAGCATCAGGGATCGCTGGCGACGGAGCTTGAAATTCGCCAGTGATGACGTACTCCAATCTTAGTTTCAACCAGGTAATAAATTGGGAGTCAGTAGAAACAATTGCCACTGCAGGTTGGGGACACTTTGCCTTGATTTGTGCCATTTGAGGTGCTTCTAGAAAAGCTGGTTCTTTAACCACCCAAAAATCTATTTCTTTTTCTTGTTCGTGATAATGACGGGTTCGTTCTTTAAGAACTTCCTCCATGGGTTCTTCTTCTAGTAAAAATCGTTGACTTGCCAAAACGTAATAGTATTTTTGCATTTTTCGTCTCTTCTTGCGATCGCACTTTATGATGATACTAAGTTGTTGTTTGTTTCTTACCAACAGTTAACTTTTGGAGAAACTGACTGTTATCAAAGTAGTGTTCCACCGAAAGAATTTTTAAATCATCAGTGACACGGGCTATGCTCATACCGACTATCTCCACTGTCTCCCCTGTTGACGGATAATCTTTGTACGAACCGCTAAAAGTTCCCCAATGCCGCCATTTAAATGTTACGTTGGGGGGACCGGAGAAAACCTCTAAGACTTCCCACAAAAATCCTTTAGGAAATGCCGTGCGGAAAAGTTTCCCCGATGATTCAAAAGTCTCTTCAGAAGCTTTGTAATCTTCTGTATCCGGCATAAATAGATTATAAGTCCCTGAGTTTATCACATCTGATGCTGTGTATTCTGGACCTCCATTGCTACTCATGCGGAATTGCTCGTTAACAACAGATAGCCACTGAGAGGGGTTAGTCTTGAAAGATGCTTCCATCTCAAAGGTTCTCACCAAATTTTGCACAATAGCTTCGAGTGAACCTTCAAAATGGTTAGCTTTACTTTCTTTTGCCAGCCCTTCTTTAGAATCAGTGTAATCTGGTGGAGTTTGAGAACGCCATTCAGCATTCCCACTGTTTGCTATAACCGTGTCTCTGTCCTGTACCCAAAGAGGAAGGTTGTTAGATTGTTCTGCGCTCATAGAAGTTTGAATCCCGATTTAACTTGAGAAATGCAAACAAGCTTTTGGATTTTCGCATTGACAACCCTTCTATTTCAGTTATCAGTTATCAGTTTCCACGGGTTACCAGTCAGCTCTAACCGTTCACTGTTAAGCGCGCATGGCTAGTTTCATTTCACGGACTGCTCTTTCCATACCCACGAGCACAGCGCGACTGACAATAGTATGCCCGATGTTCAGCTCTTCCATACCAGGAAAAGTAGCAATGGGGAAAACATTCCAGTAAGTCAGCCCGTGACCTGCATTCACGCGCAATCCTGCTTGTATTGCTTGCTCGCATCCTTTAGCTAGAAAGGTTAATTCCTGTTGGCGACTGGTTTCATTTTTAGCTTCAGCATATCTCCCGGTATGAAGTTCAATAAACTGTGCTTGAATCTTGACAGAAGCTTCAATTTGTGCAGGTTCAGCATCGATAAACAAACTAACTGGAATACCAGCACCTTGCAGTTTATTGACAACGGCTTCCATGCGATCGATTTGACCAACGATATCCAGCCCTCCTTCTGTAGTGACTTCCTCCCGTTTTTCTGGAACTAGAGTGACATAATCAGGTTGGATATCTAGGGCAATAGCAACCATTTCATCGGTAGCTGCCATTTCCAAGTTAAGATGAGTTCTGACTGTTTGACGCAGTAAGCGCACATCGCGTTCTTGAATGTGTCGCCTGTCTTCGCGCAAATGCACGGTAATGCCATCTGCACCCCCTAATTCTGCAAGTACCGCTGCAGCTACGGGGTCTGGTTCCACCGTCCGCCGCGCCTGTCGAATGGTGGCAATGTGGTCTATGTTTACACCAAGTGTAGCCAACCTGAGTCTCCCTGTTTACAATCCTCAGGACTTGATTTTACTGGAAATTGTGAATTTATGGCGTTATCATTTTTATCAGTCCTCCAGGCACGGCAGAGGTAATTAATGAGTAAAGTGGAATAGAAGACATTTAGAGTGAATTATAAATTGAGCAACTCCGAACAACCCTCTAACAGTAGTTTAAGTTTGATTAACATTTTAAAACAAGCATCAGATGGTTTGTTGTTTATCAGTGAGTCCGAGTCACCTTTTGAAGTTTTTCTTTGGGATGATTCTGAGCAAAAGGATATTACGCCGGAGTTGGTTCTTCAAAAAATAGGGCTCCCTTTAGAGACACCTGTTGAAATGGTTGAACTTGACTCGTTTTTTGAAGTTGCGATCGCAGAACAGAACTGGCATAGTGCAGAAGACAAAATAACTGTCAATAAGTATCAAAATCTTGTGAAAGTTTTGAAAGAAAACCTTAGCGATATCAAAGTCATGCGTTTTGGAACTATCAGTATTGATGTTTATATTATAGGGAAAACCTTGAACAATCGTTTAGCAGGGCTGTCTGTAAAAGTAGTAGAAACTTAGTTATTTTTTGCGCGTTTTGCTCTTTAATTTTAAATCACTTATTTGATACTTTTTAGATTCTAAAATATTTTGGATAGAAGGGTTAACCTCAGATAAAAAATCATAACCTGTCTGGTATTCAATAGCATCAATACTGGTTAAAAATTCAGTCCAAGCAGCATCGCGATTACCATTTGTGTTGGGAGTATCAACAGCAATAATTCTTGTAGATTCATTAATCCTATTTACACTGTCATTAGGTGCGATCGCTATGATAATTTTAAAAATTCGATCGGGAATAGAAACTTTTCCTTGAGCAATAGTTCCTTTCTGACCGTAAACTCCTGCTATGATATACAACTGATTGCCTTGATTGGCTAGAGATCTCTCATAATCTTCCAAACGCGCCCAGTAACCCTGATTGTTATCGGGTGCTTGAGGAACAATATTTGTCATTAAAAAAGTAGCAGCATTATTTTCAGGATTATTGCTGCGATCGGCAGAAGGTACCATATGTCCTTTATCAAAACCGCTTTTCGTGTAATCGTTAGGGGTGACACGATACCAGCCTTCCGGAAGGGTATCGTCAGGACGAAAATTATTAGACCTTGGTGCTTCACCCAGCCAAGATTGATTTAATTCCCAGCTGACCCAGTTGGGAATTCCTTTATCTCTATTGTATGAAAGAACATATTGAGGTTTTTCTATTAAATAATTATTTGGGTCCGTTTGACTGGCATTACTTGGATTACCAAATGGTAAGCGAGGGTTAGTAGCAAGCGGTCTTGGAAAAAGAATCGTACATCCGACAACCAGTGTCAGGAGAAGTGTGATTAGCAGAATGAGAAGTTTTTTGGAGGCGAACATTATCTTCCAATACAGTGTATTGCAGGCGCAGTTTGCAGACAGTTTTTTAGATATTGGGGATTAACGCTTCTCAAGCACGGTTCTCATTAGAACATCAACCCTAAATATAAAAGCTGCATCGTACCCAAAACGAACCCTTGAGGGCGGGGAGTTAGTCAATGTTACCATTTTAGCTTAATCCAAAATTCATTTTATATCCGATCCTTTAAGTTAGATATTAGGATGAATTTTGGGATACAATTTGCTCCTCGCCGTTGTTGAAGAATTAACAACATCTGTCTCAAAAATAGTTTTGTATAAAATACAACACAACTTTTTGGGTAACACCACTAAAACACAAACAGAATAAGCTATGTTAGCTTTTTATAAAAATAATTCTTTTCAATCTGTATGATAGATAAATTAGTTAAGGGTGAGGAGCATCCCTATTTGGAAAAAATACATTTGCGATTGAAATCGCTACTATACAACCTAAGTCCGCCTACGCGGACTTTTTATTAAGTCCACGTAGGTGGACTTTGTTTGTGTAGCCCCATATTTTTAATATGAGGGCAATTGGCATTCTTAGGGATGCTCCCTAAAGATGTAGCCAAAGAAGTAACCAAAAGCATCATTCTTTAATTCTGTAAATTTCTACTCTACCTGCTCTCTTCATTTTTCTCTCTAGAGTGATATCTATGGTTAATTTAAGTCTTATACGTTCGACCTTAATTGCAAATGCAGTTAGTATAATTAGTCTGGCAAGTCTTCTACTAGTGCCATCCCAAGCTGCTGTTATAAATGGTAATTTTGATAATGATTTGAAGAATTGGGAAGCTAAAGGTAGCGTTAATCTTATCGATGGACAAGCATTAATGTCAGCTTATGGAGATGATGTCACAGTAGTTGAAACATTCCTAGAACTAAGCGATGGAACATTGAATGCTGTAAACAGAACCTCTGCAGCCAATGGCTCTGCAATCAAACAAACAATTACAGTTAATGCTGGAGATATATTGAGCTTTAATTGGAAATTTCAAGGAGGAGATTATTTGCCATTTAATGATTTTTCCTTCTATTCAATTAATTCAATAGCTTATAAGCTGGCTGATATCGCGCAAGTTGGTAGTTTTGAAGAAAGCTCATCCCAGACTTTCCATACCTTCCAAACAGCAGGTACTTACACCATTGGATTTGGGGTTTTGAATGCCTTAGATACTTCGGGTACCTCATTTCTGGCAATTGATAACGTCAAAGTATCATCTACCACCACTGTTCCCGAACCCGCTTCTATAATTGGTATTTTAACAATAAGTGCTATAAGTGGAACTTCGGCTTTAAAGCGCAAACAGCTTGTAAAAGCTAGACAAAATTGAGAAATAGGATTCTAATACAAATTTTCTATGAACATGCATACAATTAGACTGCCTTCGCAGTCTAATTGTATAGCCCCGCTCTTCTAAAGTGAGAGCAAGAATGTACAACTTAACATAGAATTTGTATGAAATTAGTTTCATGAATTAAGTGATGAGAGATTTTCATGTATGTAGTCGTTTACTTGGGTTTTGTGGCATGGTATTATAGAAATTTAGTGGAAAATTGCATTATTATTATGACAACTTCTACAGGGAAGTTTCTGGCGACACATAGACTGGTATTCTCACTCTTTGTCACTAGAAGCTAACAGTTCTAGAGCTTTTTATCTCTGGTTGCGAGAGAGTTCGGAAAAGACAAGATAAAATCTTTAACTTGAGCTTTCCCCCGATTCTTGATTGAACAATTAGTAAAAAAATTATAAATATCTAAGGAATTTTATATATAAACCTGATATTCTGTTGAGAAAATTGTTAGATATTTCTCACCAAATTTTAACAATTAGTATTTCCTGAAAGAATTTCTGGTTTATGATAAAAGCCATTGAAAAGAAAACTTTACAAAATCAAATGTGGCAACGCTCTCGACAAGCGATCGCACTTTTGTCTTCTTTAAACTATCGAACTGGGGAATTAAGCAGCTATCTACATAACGTTGCTTGTGGAGTCAGTGAGTTACTGAATGTAGATTGGTCAGTCGTAACATTTTGTCAAGAAGGATTTGAAAAGGTACTGGCTAGTAGCATTGATATCGGTGAGGGCGAACACCTTTATTCACTGCATGGTTCATTAACAGGCACTGTTGTAAAAACTGGTTGCTCCCTAGTAGTGAAAGATGCAAAGGAACACCCAGAGTTTGGCGAAGCTCCAGAAGGTTATAACGCTTATTTAGGTATACCGTTGCGAACTGCTGAAGGCGAAGTCATTGGTACGATTTGCTCTTTCCATCAGCAACCGCGAGAGTTTAGCGAGGAAGAGATTCAGTTAGGCGAACTGTTTGCTGAACGTGCTGCTACAGCAATCGATAATTATCATTTGTACAAACAACAATGCCAATTTAACCAGATTCTGGAGGCTGAAGTACAAAAACGTACAGAAGAATTACGGACAGCACAAGCCAAGCTTGTAGAACAGGAACGCCTAGCAGCCATTGGTGAATTTGCGGCAATGATTGTTCATGAAATTCGTAACCCATTGACTACAACGATCTTAGGATTGAAGTATTTCCAAAAAACCGTTTTAACTGAATCCGCCAAAGAGCGATTATCATTGTCGCTCAATGAAGCCAGTCGATTAGACAATCTGCTGAGTGAAATTTTGCTTTATGCCAAACCCCAGGTGTTGCAACTGTGTGAATTGGATGTAGATCGATTCATGAGTGAGTTGCTCAATGACATGAGCGAGATGCAAGAAGCCGTTGCACGAAAAATTGAATTGATCCCTGTATCAGTTCCAGTCAAGATTTTGGGAGACAAAGATAAACTCAAACAAGTTTTTATTAATATTGTCCGTAATGCCTGTGAAGCAGTTTCCCCAGGAGACGCCATTAAATGGGAAGTAGACATTTCCGATCCAGAGCAAGTTTGCATCAATGTTTGCAATAAGGGTCAACCAATTCCCCCAGAAGTTTTGTCAAAACTAACTCAGCCATTCTTCTCTACAAAACCAAGTGGGACTGGTCTAGGGCTGGCTATCACCAAACGCATAGTTAATGCTCATGGAGGAGAATTATTTATTCACTCTGATACAACAGGTACTACAGTCAGCGTGCAATTACCCAGAATTCATCTTTTGGACTTTGGACAAAAAAATCACAATCTATCCGTTTTTATTTAGTATCAAATCAAACTAAACTTGAGAGCGTTAATGTAAAAAAATGTAGGGGATGATCGGCGATCGCACTCAAGAAACCCAGGTAAAAATTTTTTTATGTATGTTGTTGTCTATATGTTGTAAGCCGAGCAGCGAAGCTTATCGCCCTGATTCGTGTAACAATTAATCCCACCTGCGTAACTTTTGGTGTACGGTAGCTAAGTGCCACATATAATCGTCAATTTTATAACTAACTGCTTGAGTCATATATTGCCGTGCTTGTTCTAGTTGACTCTCTACTTCAAAATACAAACTAAGATAAAGATAACTATAAAACGATTGACGCCGATCGTTAGAAGCGCCAACAGCCAGGACATCATCAACAGAGCAGTGACCGGCATAAAAATCGTAAACTCGCCGCATGACAAACCGGGAATCGTTTCTGACTTCTAACAAAGACTGTCGTGCTTGTGTGGGACCGTGAAGGCGAGCAATGCAAAGGTAGCGCCAAACGGTTTCTTCCACATCGTGAGAGTTAATAGTTAAGTCTATCTCAAATTGTTTTGCCCCCTCAGCAAATCGTTCGGCGTAGTAGTACGACAATCCTCTTTGCCACAAGTAGGGTGTTAAGCGTGGGTCTAGTTTTTCAGCTGTATCAAAGTCAGCGATGGATTCATGAATGTTACCTAACTTGAAATGAACCATTCCCCGATATATGTAGGCTTTGGGGTCATGAGGATGACTGGAGATAACATTATTCCAACGAATTAGCTCTTGTTCTAGAAGATTGCTCGAATTCATTATCAATATTTTTATAAATAGTACTGCCTGAAAAATGGCAAAGTCAGGCTATTTACATAGAAAACTGTCAAAGTCAAGATGAAGATAAGAAAGAACATCTTCAAGTCTTTCTGCAACAATATGCGCCACTCCAAAAAATGGAGTTATTGCAGGATTGCTTGGTATATAATTGAGCAACTTATTTCCAAAAGTTTTGCGAAAAGACTCTTCATCTATCGAATATTTTCCAGTCTCATAATGCGGTGGCAAACTGCCAAGAACAAAGGCATAAATATTGGAAGAATCTTCTTCAGCTAGCAAAGAATCCCAATCCGGGCTTCGATCTGTGAAGAAAAGTTCGTAAGGATTGAAATTAAAAGTATACTCTGTCAAATCTGGGAGAGCAACTTGCCCAAAACGCAGTGGGTTTAACTCAATGGGAAAAAGACTGCCGTCACTGTACCTTCTAAACTCAAAATGGAATGGGAAGCGATGCAAATCGAGCTTGGTTCCGATCTTATCCATAAGGCGAGTAAGAGGTTCTAGTGTCTGAGCTACAACTTGCCTTGATGTATAGTAGAGAGTATCACTCACATCTGATTCCGAGGCGAAAGGATGGTGATACACCCCAGTTATGACTGTTCTGCCGTTTGCATCCCAGAAGCCATCGCAAGCAAATTCCTCGCCTTCTACGAACTCTTCCACCAGAAAACGCGAACTGCTTAGCATAGCGGAATTCATAGACTTTGTAGCCCTGTCGATATCCTGAAGAACCGAATCTACTGTGCGAGCCCACTCTTGTTGTCCTCGCACTGTGCGAATACCTATGGAGGCGGTTCCTAAAGAAGGTTTGAGTACCACTGCTTTAATTTCCTGTGGTAGCTGAAAGTCTTGCAGAGTTTCTCTTGTTAACTCTACGTAGAATAAATCGGGATGTGATTCTTTGAGGAGTTCTCGGAAAGCCGCTTTGTCTTTAAAGACATTCACTTGAGACAACTGTGTGTGTGAAAGATTTTGGAGAATGAAACAGAGGCTTGCTTCCCAGTTCATTATGACCGCAGTGTCTCTGTTTGCTACCAAAGACTTTGCTTCTGTATCTTCAAGTGTAGGAATTGTCTCTGGTAGAGGCGGTGTTGGTGGTTGGACATACACGGGAATTGCATATTTTTGCACGGCGCGTAGCAATGAGGGAGAAAGAACGGGTCCGGAGATCAAACAGCAATTTAAGCTCATATATCCAATAAACCGTAGCGCTTTTGTAAATTGAGCAACTTCATTCTGGCTTCACCTGCATTATCGGCTAGATCGGCAAATTCAACAAATCTCAGTAATTCCTTCCGCAGTAAATTTCGCTCAACTTCTAAAGTATTCCTATCGAGATCTGGTGGTAAAACGATCGTGTCAAATATGGTTGCGCGTTCTTTACCGGGATGGGGGCGTAAAACGCGTCCGCGTCTTTGGATAAACTGGCGGGGATTAGCCGAACTTGCCAAAATCACAGCAGTTTGAATCGCGGGAATATCAACTCCTTCATCCAAACAGCGAATGGCGACTAAACCTTGTAATTCACCACTTTCAAATTGACGGCGCAAAGCTTCTCTTTCTGCTAATGGTGTTTGGGCAGTATAAGTACTTATTCTGTAACCCAACTCCGTACCCAGTATTTTGGCGACGGCTTTCACTTGATGTAAATCGGAACGTTGAGTGACGTCTTGGGAACCATCGCTGCAATAAAAGAGGGTATGGGTGGTGTCCCGGCGATGTTGCATGAGTTCGCGCAAAGCGTGTAACTTATTTTCAGCAGCACCGACTAACCTCGCTCTTTGCATTAACAAGGGTTTTAAGTCTTCGTTGTCTTCAAAATTTCCTAGAGCAACACTTTCCCGTTCTCGATACAGGAGCGCTCGTCCAATTTTTTGTGTGAGTTTTGCATATGCACGGCTTTCTGTTTCAGTTAATTCTACAAGTACGGGATAATAGAGATAGTGAACAAGCGCACGTTGGGCGATCGCATCTCGTAAGGTAAACTCTGGTTGCAGAACAGCTCCAAAATACCCCAAGATAGATTGGGTTCCATCTTCATCAAAATATCTCTCTGGTGTAGCAGACAAAGCCAGTCGCAACCCGAGGCGTCGGGGTAAACTTTCTTCTAATCTGGGTGCTCCGAGATTGTGTGCTTCATCTCCTACAATCAAAGTTCTTTCGGGAAAGTACTTGAGTTGAGATTGAAAGCCATCGCCAATGAGAGTAGAGTTGCTGGTAATAATTGTGAGAAATGGTTGAGAACCAGAACGGACGTTATAGAGTTGTGTGGAGAGTTGGCTTTGCCAATTGCGTATACTCTCGAAGGCGAGAATGGGTTGCAAATTAAATTTTTCACATTCTCGCGCCCATTGAGTGACAAGATGGCGGTACGGGCAAATAACTAACACGGCTTGCAAGTTAATTTGCTTGTAGAGTTCGCAAACAATGGCAAGTGCAGTGATTGTCTTTCCACTACCAGTTGCCATTTTCAAGGTTCCCCTACCATTGTTAGCAAACCAATTGTCAATCGCTTGTCGCTGATATCCCCGCAATTCGATGGATACCGGCATTTTAGGACATCCCGGTAATGATGGTTGCTGTGTTTGATATTTGCTTTTGTTTTCACCTACAAATGGTGGTTTGAGGAGATATGTTGCTAAATGAGTCTCCTCTACCGTGTTGGAAGTTGGCAGTTGGACGCGCTTGTTTAACAAGTACATATGCTATTGGTAAGTCGTGAGTGGAAAAAATGTTCAAGTATAAAGTATGAAGGATGAAAAATTCAGTTCATCCTTCATCCTTCATCCTTCATACTTTTCTTTGTTAGTTGTAATTGCGCCAGATGGCGACTAGGGAACCTTGCACTTGTACTTGAAAAGCGTTGACCTCTATGGGATCGTATTTGGGATTTGCGGCTTTAAGGGTGACGCGATCGCCTTCACGATAGAATCGTTTTAAAGTTGCACCATATCCATCAACTCTGGCGGCAACAATCGTGCCATTTTTGAGGTGATCTGGTTCTGGTACGGGACGCAAAAACACCAAATCTCCATCAACGATAGAGTCCTCGATCATACTGTCACCTGTTACCCGCAAAGCATAAGTTTTCGCAGGTAACGTCATACTGGTGAGGTCTATATACTCTTCCGCTTCTGTGACTGGTTCTATCAAACCCCCTGCGGCAATTTCACCCAAAATGGGAACACCTAGCTTTAACGGTCGCAAAATTCTAATAGTTCGCGCCTTACCTTCATTCCATTCAATGTACCCTTTGGTACGTAAATGTTCTAAGCGACTTTGAATGGGTGCAGGGGATTTTAAATTCATAGCCTGCATCATTTGTCGGATAGAAGGTGAATGCTGGTGCAATCGTATATATTCTGCCAGCCATTCGTAAAGTTCTCTTTGAGCTTCTGTGAGACGTTCCATAATTTTGAAAACAGGAAAATACAAATGTTCCTAGAACATTAGTACTACAAAAAACATCTTTATGCACTATTTATTTAGAATATTTTGGATTTTTTATTAAAAAATTTTGGAATTGGGTGAGAAAAGAGGAGTGAAGAGAGAGGGATAAATACTCACAATTTCAATTTTACAACCTCTCACTCAGAAACTCCTACTTCTTTTTTATATTTCTTCTGCTCCTAAAAGACTTGCAAGCAAAGCTTTTTGGATGTGCATTCGATTTTCTGCCTGGTTCCAAATTTGCGACTGAGAACCTTCCATGACTTCGTCAGTGATTTCTTCACCGCGATGTGCTGGTAAACAGTGTAAAACAATTGCATTGGGATCGGCAAGACTTAACAGGCGATCGTTAACTTGGTAAGGTTGAAAAACTGGCAATCGGTCATTTGCTTCTTCTTCTTGTCCCATACTTGCCCAAACATCGGTGTAAATAACATGAGCACCTTTTGTTCCTGCTTCGGGGTCGTGAGTTAGCAATACCTCAGTTTTTCCACCAGCAATTGAGCGTGCTGTTTCTAGAATTGCTGCATTTGGTTCAAATCCATTGGGTGTGGCGACTCTTACATTCATTCCCACCAAAGCACAGCCCAGTAACAAAGAATTTGCCACATTATTCCCATCTCCAACATAAGTTAAGGTTAAACCCGTGCAGGAGCCAAAGCATTCTTGGACTGTCATCAAATCAGCCAATACCTGACAGGGATGTTCCAAATCAGTGAGGGCATTAATGACGGGAATTTGAGCGTAATTAGCAAAAATTTCTAATTCCTGCTGTGCAAAGGTACGAATTGCCAAAATATCTAGATATCTATCTAAAACTCGTGCCGTATCTTGCACGGGTTCTCCACGACTGACTTGTGTAACATTGGGATTTAAATCGATGACTTGTCCGCCAAGTTGATACATCGCAACAGTAAAACTGACTCTCGTTCGAGTAGATGCTTTGGAGAACAGCAAACCCAATACTTTATTGCATCGCAATCTCAACTGTTGCGACTTTAGCTGGCTTGCCATCTGCAAAAGTTCTTGAACTTCCGTGGGACTGAAGTCTGCCAAACTTAATAAATCTCGTCCTTTCAACCCTGCCATGCTTGTTGATGTGCGATCGAACAATCTTTTATTTTCGTTCTTTTACCCAACCTTGTCCAAAAAAAATTTGGATAAATATATTTTTGGGCGATCGCTTGCATAACAAGGATACCTATGCTATATTGTTTGACTAGTGCAATGCCTGAAAGCAGTAAACCTTATGGTTGTTGTGAAAGGTGTAAGAGTGCCAGCATAGCACAGTGGTAGTGCATCCGACTTGTAATCGGAAGGTCGTCGGTTCAAATCCGACTGCTGGCTTTGAATGCCAGTTTGTACATCGTCGTTTAGTCAAGTGTACATTCACAAATTAAATGTCGTTGTTCACAAATTCATGTCGCAAAAGCATTCTCCATAACTGTTCACAAATTAAATGTCGCTAAGTTTGATTTTGATTTAACTGCCCAAGAAACCATAGCAAAATTGCTACAAGTAAAGGTTGAGCTTCACCTAATATCTTAAAACCTTAAATAAGGTAGTGCAAACCAAGCAGGCGGATTTGAACCCTTTCAACCCATCCAAATTTAAATCAATCCCAGTTTGTATATTGTTGCTTAGTCAAGTTTAAAATCTTTCAACTCCCAATACATGGAGAGAGTTATTGTTACCTTTTCCTTCAGAGGTGCGATCGCAATACACTTCAAACATATGCTCGCCCATAGTGCTGAACTTCAGTTTTTTTGGACGCATCAAGTGGAATGGGCGATCTGTCCAAAGGGCAGGATCGAAGCTATCGCGTCGTTATGAAAGGTGCTTTGATGAGGACATTTGGTTGCTGGTAAGGAGTCGGTTTGCGCCTTGGGATGCTATTGCGAAAGAGATGGATAAATTGGAGCAAGAGGCTTCAAGCTAATAACCTCATCTCTGGAGCCAAATAAGGTCGGGGTGTGAGTTAGATGAGCGATCTCAAGACAAAAGGTGAATTTTACAAACCACTCTGCATCTCTAGCAACAATCCGCGCACTAGGGGCGTTTCCATATCAGCCTAGTCTTTTTAACCTAAAGGTGAAAGTGATTTTAAAGAAGAATGATAATAATTGTGAGGAGGAGAAAGCGCTTGCCGACGGTAAGCGCTTTCTCCCCCTCAAATACGCATGAATAATTTACATCCCTTTCCCTTTATAATATGTGAAAAAACAAAAAGTAGTAAGAAATTATAGTATACAAAAATCCTTGTAAAGCAATAGTTTTAGGAATCAAGAAACGACATCAATTTGTGAATTTACAAGTACAACAACAGCATTTGTAAGGCGTTTAAATTGTCAGCCTGGGGAACTTTTGGAATATGAGCCTGATGATGATGATGATAAGGTCATTTCTATTATTGATATGGCATGAGTATAAATACTTTTTTTAAAATCAAGGTAAAACTGCGTTCAGTTTAAGGGGTCAAAAAATCAAAATAATCTCCCGATTGCGAACCTCCTTCAGAGACACTTTGCGAACGCAACTGAGCTGACTTAACGTGGACGCGATCGCACCACAGTCTTTTCTTTAAGAGGACGTAAAAAAATAACCCCCAATAGTTTTGGGGGTAGAAGTGACTGATGTGCTACAGTCACAAAAACTACTGCACTAAAATATAACGGAACCATGTATTTGGAACCCCAACAGACGCGCATTCTTAAGAGCAGAATTAGACGCATATTATGCAAAACTCTACGGACTGACCCGTGATGAATTGCAATATATTCTAGACCCTGCTGATGTCTACGGTGAAGACTTTCCTAGTAAAACGTTCCGCGTGTTGAAAAATAACGAAATTAAGCAGTTTGGAGAATACCGCACACAAAGATTAGTGCTGGAAGCTTGGGATAGAATAATTCGTAATGCGTAATTCGTACTTATGAAAACAGACATACTTTTCTACGAACTCATTCAAGAACTTCCACAAGTTTTTTTTGAACTGATTGGTAAACCTGACACAAACCCTAATATCTAAAAATTTACTGCGATCGAAATTAAACAACAATCCTTTCGATTAGACGGACTGTTTTCTACCCTAGTAGGTTTTGAAAATGAACCATTATATTTTGTAGAACTACAAACATACAAGGATGAAGAATTTTACGAACGGCTTTTTGGAGAAATTTTCGTTTACTTTCGTCAGTATAAACCGACAAACTCAGATTGGTATGCAATTGTTATCTACGACAGGCGCAGCCATGAAAGTCCACCCCATGCTCGGTATCAGGTTTTAATGGAAAATCATGTACGCCGTATTTACCTAAACGAACTCAGCAGTCAAACAGATGACTCTTTAGGGATAGGAATTATAAAGTTATTTGTAGAAAATCCCAAAAAAGCTCCTCCCTTAGCTCAAAAACTAGTCAGTCAAGCAAGAGAAGAATTAACCGAGCAAAACCTTCTTCTGAAAGTGTTAACATTTATCCAAAGCGTTGTAGTCTATAAATTCCCAAATCTTACCAAAGAGGAGATTCAAACTATGCTGAACTTAGGTGAAGATATAGAAAAAACTGGCTATTATCAAAGCGTCCTGAAAAAAACTAAGTTAAAAGTTGTACCAAAATTACTGGAGAAAGGATTAAGCATTCAGGAAATTGCTGAATCTTTAGAACTAGATCTTGAAGAAGTCAGAAAGGTCGCAGAAGAACTATAGATTTCTTGCAGAAATAGAAATTTGATTTTAAGGATTGCCTCAGAAACCTGATTTCTTTGAGAAACCAGGTTTCTTGATTCCTACAGTTAAGCGCTCGCATAATTGTTAAAACTGATACATTCTAGATTAGATCTGAAAAATTATAAAATGACGAAACTTAAGTATCAAAGGATAGCGCTCGCTTGACGCTACCAGATTTGTTGCTGAGATGGGAATTGACAGTATCGGACTTGTGGTCGCCTGAATTTGATTGACCTTACTTTACAGAGGAGGGGACGAGCAATGACGCAAACCTTACGCCAACTAGTAACCTTTGAAGAATTTGTTCGGTGGAAACCGGACAATGGACGCTATGAACTGCACGATGGAGCGATTGTTGAGATGTCGCAGCCAACAGGAGACCATGAAGAAGTAACGGGATCTTTGGTGACAAAGCTAGCTGTTGAATACGCAAGGTTGCAGCTGCCCTACTTCATACCCAAGACTGCATTAGTTAAACCACCGGAAAATGAATCGGCTTATTCACCAGATGTGGTGATACTGAATCGGCTCAACCTAGTTAACGAACCGCTGTGGAAACAAGAATCTACCATCACTCAAGGCGCGTCAATTCCCTTAATCGTTGAGGTCGTAAGTACTAACTGGCGGGATGATTATTTGACAAAGGCTGGTAAATACGAAGAGATTGGGATACCCGAATATTGGATTGTCGATTATCTCGCTCTTGGCGGTCGTCGGTTTATTGGCAACCCCAAGCAACCAACTATCTCCATTTATTCCTTAGTCGAGGGCGAATACCAAGTCACTCAGTTTAGAAACGGCGATCTCATCTCTTCACCAACATTCCCGGAATTAAATTTGACAGCAGAGCAAGTTTTTCAACCTACCTGAATATACTTAGTTTAAACCTTTGATGCCATGAGGCGTCGATCGCATCAGAGTGAGTGAAGCACAAATCCAACAACCGCTATTGAGACAGTTAACCAGTAACTTATTAACGTCGTAGTACTGGTGCAACAGTTCCTTTTGAGAGTGGCTCAATAGCCAATGCCGAGCAATGCTGCGATTCTTCTTGCCCCGCAATTGCGATAAATTAAAAAGAAATAGCGATCGCGACCATGTTTACCATTGCGGATTTACAAGAATTACAAACAGAACACCCGGACTGGCAAATGGAACTGGTGGATGGGAGTATTGTTGTTATGGGTCCATCAGATTACGAATCAGAAGAGATTGGTGCCGAGTTTGTGCGACAGCTTGCCAATTGGGTACGTCCTCGCAAACTAGGAAGGGTAACAGGTTCCAGTGCTGGATTTATTCTGCCAACTACAAAAGAGCAGAGCGAGCGGGACTTGCGTGCTCCTGATGTGTCGTTTGTCAAAGCCGATCGCTTAAAAAAGACCAAGCGTGATTTTGTAGAGCTAGCCACTACTGCATCTTCTTTGGTTCTCCCTGCAAAATCCCAATAATCGTCCGCGTTACAAACTCTAAATCCTGAGGAACTGGATGCAGTGGTAAACATTCCACCACATGATGCAAGTTGCGCTCGTAAAAACCAAATCGCCAAATTTCCCCAGTCGAAACTGCACCGTACAAAATCGGACTCTCACTTTCTATCCAGCGATCGAGCGCAATCAATTCAACGGCAAGTTGAGTAAAGCCTTTAGTCAAATCCGATTGTTTTGCTTCAATAATTAGAAGATGACTCGGACTGGGAATATAGTAATCCAAGGAGCCTTTCAACCAATTACTTACATTAAGAGTATACTCAATATTGATTGAATAATCTAAGAGATCGCAAATCCGATCGAGCAACGGAAAAATTAATGCTTCACGGCGGGCTTGTTCGGTGGTTGTATTCACCCGTTTCAATCTGCGCCGCATAGTGTGTGCGAGTTCAGTTAACCAATCTAATTCACGTTGTGAGTAGGGGAGATCTTCGAGATCCGTGCGCTCGAAAGTACAGCCCAAATCTGCCAAAATATCTTCAGGTGAGTAAGGCAAATCAAAATACTTGCTAAAGGTATAGGATTCATTTGGATCTAAAACCTTAGGCATGGTGTCGATCTCCTCACTAAAACAATAAGCCCATTCTATCGAAACCAGTAGGCGATAAGCCTTTATATGCAAACTTACACCTACGCAATTACGATAAATTAAAAAGAAATAGCGATCGCGACCATGTTTACCATTGCGGATTTACAAGAGTTACAAATAGAGCACCCAGACTGGCAAATGGAACTGGTGGATGGGAGTATTGTTGTTATGGGTCCATCAGATTACGAATCAGAAGAAGTTGGCTTGGAGTTTGCACGGCAGCTTGCCAATTGGGTACGTCCTCGCAAACTAGGAAGAGTAACAGGTTCTAGTGCTGGATTTATTTTGCCAACTACAAAAGAGCAGGGCGAGCGGGACTTACGCGCTCCTGACGTGTCGTTTGTCAAAGCCGATCGCTTAAAAAAGACCAAGCGTGATTTTGTAGAGCTAGTTCCAGACCTAACAGTTGAAGTGAAATCCAAAACAGACCGCATTAAGGTTTTGGTAGAAAAAATTCAACTTTTTCTAGAACTTGGAAGTACTGTTGGTATCTTGATTGACCCCGATGAGCGAACTGTTACAGTTTATCGGCTCGCTCAAAGCCCCACAGTTTTAAGGGATAGCGATCGCTTGACGCTACCAGACTTGTTGCCGGGATGGGAATTGACAGTATCAGAGTTGTGGCCTCCTGAATTTGATTGACTTGCAACCGTACAGCACGCAGCACGTAACTGTAGCGTTTCCCAGTTTATTGAGGTACAAATTTATCTGCATCCATCAGCTACAGACTGCGGTTAGTGCAATATCCATGTTTAATCAACTGATTTTGCTGAAAACTAAATTCGGTACGGATTCCAAAACTTCCATTGCTTGAGTGTAAGCATCTTTAGCAGCAAGTTGTTTGGCTGTTTTCTTGTTAGGATAATCAGCGGAAGTGAGGATTTCTTGCTCAAACAATTTAATCTGACAGCGACAGCGAAAACCCCCGCTTCCTAGCTGAGTAAAGGTATATTTTGGTTCTTGTTGCTTGAGCTTGATAACCAGCTCTTGAAGGAGTCCGATAAAATTGAGATCGGGAGCGTTCAAGTCCACAGTCTCTATGACAATGGGTTTTTGAACCTCAGTTTTGACCTTGACGGGTAACGCTCTTTCACTGGGATTCACTAAGCGATCGCCAAGATAGTCCCGCACCCAAAAAACGGCTGCTTGGTTGCGACTCGCTGCTTTTCCTGGGGCGATCGCACACTCTCTTGTTGTCAGCACCAAACCATCAACCGCGACGACAAACCAAGTACAGAATTCTTTGCCCTCATCAACAATAGAGTTCTCTATCTTCCAACTTGTATTAATTTGAGTTTGCATCATCAGTGCGGAGACTGCCATGTGAGGAACTTTGGTTAAAGCCGAGTAAGTTGTCTCGTGTACCCGAGTTTCTGTACTGTGAAATAAAAGGTAAGTAAAGTCTGAGGCTTGCAAAAGTTCTTGTGTTCCCCGCCGTTCAATTTCATCAATTATGCTTTCAACCGTATTATTTTCAATGGCTCGCTTAACCTCGCGGCTAAACTCTTTTGGAGTCAGTTCTTGCATAACTAGGCGATCGCAAAGCGCAGCTGATGGCTGTAGATTGCTTTCCACCTTAGGAGGCAATTCTCGTTCATTAAGGTGAACCAAACTACCACGAAGATACTCCTGAATCCAGAAAACTGCTGCTCTATTGCGGCTAGTTGCCTTCCATAAATCTGTGGTACCTTGTTTTGTTGTGAGTGCCACACCATCAATACTGACAACAAACCAAGTACAAAATTCCGTACCTTCATCAACAATAGAATCTTCTATCTTCCAGTTTTCTTCCTTTTGACACTGTATAGTCAGTGCTGAAACTGCTAGGTTGGGAGTTTCGTTTAAAGCCGAGCAGACTATTTCATGAACGTTACTATCTTGAGCGTAAAATAGAAGGTAAGTAAAATCTGAAGCTTGTAGTATTTTCTCTTGCGCTCTCCGCTTGATTTCATCAATTATAGTTTCAACAGTGTTCTGCTTGGCAACATATTTAACTATGCGAGAAAAATCTTTTGGAGGCAGTTCTTTAAACTCGTTAGAAACTATACTTTTTTCGTACTGTTTTTTCTTTTCTCCTGAAAAATATGCATCCTTATCTTCTTGTAAACTATTGCGATATTCAGTTGCTTTAATCGCAATTTCTTGAAGCTCTGCTTTAGTGTAAGGAAGTTTTTGTCCGTTTAACCAAGCCTTGATTATTCTATGGTTGACCAGATCGACATACCGTCTAATGGGAGATGTAAAATGGCAATAAGCAGGTATTGATAAAGCAAAATGTCCAGCCAAAGTAGGGCTATATTCAGCCTTGTTCATCCAATTAACTAGCAACGACTGAATGTAGCCCATAGAAGCCACAACAGATATTGATTCTAAGATGCGCTTGCGATCGGGAGCGATCTCCTTAGCTGAATGATTTCTATACACCATGTTGATTCCACAGTCCGCCATAGTGTTGGCTACCGCAAAGTTACAGAGAATCATAAATTCGGAGATAATTTGCTGGCTTTTATACTCAACCGCGAGCAAACGACCATCTTCAGTGACTAGTAAACTATCGCTTAATGAGATAGCAATCGCGCCTTGTTCTTGACGTCTGATGGTTAGTTTTTTTGCTACCAATTGACAAAGTTTTAAAGTTTCGTGGAAATCGTCATCCCGATTTTTCAAAGCAGCATCTGCTTCAGCGTAAGAAAATCTCCTCAAGCTACAAAGTTCCGATTCAAAAATTCTAGTTTCTAAAATTTCTGCACTATCTGACAGCCGAACTTGTACTGTTACAGTATCCCGTGTTTGCTTTTCCAACAAACTGAGATCGTTTTCTGCTAGATGCTTGGGCAGCATGGGACTCACACTACTAGCTCTATATCTCGTTTCTATTTTGTTATAAGCATTGCGATCGATGTAGCTATCTTTCTTCACATGAGCAGCTACATCAGCAATGTGGATAGACAGCAGGACTCCTTCGTTTTGTTGCTCGATCCAAATTGCATCGTCTAAGTCCTTAGAGGTTTCACCGTCGATTGTAAAGCCAAAGACTCCTACTCTTTGTTGCATATGTCTTACAAGTAGTACAAATACACTTTATTTTAGCGAGTTTATCA
Organism: Tolypothrix bouteillei VB521301; assembly: GCF_000760695.4. GTDB lineage: Bacteria > Cyanobacteriota > Cyanobacteriia > Cyanobacteriales > Nostocaceae > Scytonema > Scytonema bouteillei_A. The sequence continues at coordinate 480,180 of NZ_JHEG04000001.1, forward strand.
AAATGCTCCACACAGCTTTAACTGAGTATCGCTGTTAAAGTTTACTCTTTTGAAAATATTTTTCGTAATTCTTGGGATTTTCTTCACGTTAAGAGCGTTGCATTTTCTGTAAGAGAGTTCAAACAGTTTTATGAGTGGCAATGAGGGGTAATAAATCTTTATTTAGATTGCGTTACAAGGCAAGCAGCCCTGTAACGAGAAAAAGCTCCATTTTAATGGGTTTTACCTGAACAAGGGTACCGTTCTCCTAACCTTTGACCCCTACTTTCTCCAATGCGTCTATAAATTTATCAACACTTTCTTGACGGCTGTTAAAACCCATCAGCCCAACACGCCAAACCTTACCTGCGAGTTCGCCCAATCCTCCCCCAATTTCAATATTGTGCTCGTTCAGTAACTGCCGAGCGATCGCTTTACCATCGACGCCTTCTGGAATGCGAACTGTGGTCAGCGTGGGAAGGCGAAATTCTCGCTCAACGTGCAAAGTTAACCCCAAATTCTCCAACCTTTCCCAAAGATATTCTACGTTCTTTTGATGGCGCTGCCAGCAGTTTTCCAATCCCTCTTCTGCAACCAAGCGCAATGCCTCCCGCAAAGCATAATACAAATTAATGGGCGCAGTATGGTGATAAACGCGTTCTTGACCCCAGTATTTGTTCAACAACGTCATATCCAAGTACCAGTTAGCTACCTTATTCGGGCGCTTTTGCAATTTCTCCACAGCACGGGGGCTCATTGTAAATGGTGAAGCTCCTGGCGGACAGCCCAAACCTTTTTGGCTGCAACTGTACGCCAAGTCAACTCCCCACTCATCTAAAAAGATAGGAACGCCACCCAAACTGGTCACCGTATCTACCAGTAGCAGACACCCAAATTCACGACACAGATCGCCAACTCCCTCCAAAGGTTGACGTGCGCCTGTAGAAGTTTCAGCATGAACTAAAGCCAACAGGCTCGGACGATGAGTTTCCAACGCACTCCGCAATTCCTCCAGAGTAAACACTTGTCCCCAAGATTTTGCGATCGTTCTGACATCTGCACCATATCGCCCCGCCATATCCACAAGACGATTGCCAAAGTAACCCATCACACCAACCAACACAACATCACCAGGTTCTACAGTGTTAGCGATCGTTGCTTCCATTGCAGCAGTTCCCGTACCTGAAACCGCAATAGTCAAAGGATTTTCCGTTTGCCATACGTAGCGCAACAGTGACTGAATTTCATCCATCAGCCCCAAAAACGCAGGATCGAGGTGTCCCAATGGAGAAGTGTTCATGGCTTCAAGAACTGCAGGATGGGCGTTGGATGGTCCCGGTCCCAACAGAAGACGAGATGGAACTGCAAGAGGTGCTAGTTGCAGACGTTGGTTGTTGTTAATTGACAGTGTTTGCATTATTTATTTCTCAGCGTGTACATAGTCTACAAAGTAAAATTTAGGGCTTAGGGAGAATTTGAGCCAAGCGTAAACGGATAGGCTCAAAAGTGCTAAAACAATCAGGGGTACACCGAGTCTTGCTCGCAGTGCATCGGGAAAGGTAGCAACTGCTGAAACAATCATGACAAAGCATCCCAAAAGAATCCATTGCAGGCGCTGTATGTTTTTCAGCGCATTTCGACAGCTACTACAATGTTGAGTGTGTTGCCTGTAGCGATTGAGTAATTCTTGACGATTCTCGTTGATTGTCGAATTTGCTGGAACACTGATTCCAACTTCGCTCCAAGGTAACTGTCCCTGACAATATGTATCGAACCATTTCCGAAACTCAGTAACCAAGCGATCTGCACTTGTGGGTAGTTTGTATGCAGTTTTCCAATTACCTTGTTGCTGTTGGAGAAAATACTCTTGCTGGTGTAAAAAAATCATATCTCCATCCAACACCGCATTTCGGTTTTGAATGTGATCCCACCAACGAGGTATGAGATGGTGAAGGGTTTTGGCAAAGTTACGGGGAAACTGACCTACAATCCTCGATTTCCCTGGAGCCACTGGTATGCAATAAGTTACAAGCCCTACCTGTTTTCCTTGGTTACCGAAGCTAATGGCATATTCCAAGTGACAGGGTGGCTCAAAAGTAATGCTTGTTTTGTACAATCCTTGACTGGCGACTTGAATCAAGTTTGGTGTTGATTGTACAACTTTCATGTCGATAGGAGCTGCTTTTGAGCGATCGCCCTGAACTCCATGATGTGCAAAAGGAACGTGACTGGGGTCTGCTACATTTTCTACAAGGGTTTGCCAGTCATAATCCAAATCCCTGACAAAAGAAGACCACACAAACCCTTTACTAGCATCGAGCTGTGGCGATAGAGGTAACGGTGTATTGGCGGCTTGCTCGGCAGAACTGACATCAGGCCAAACCCAGAGTAAACCATTTTCCTGACAGCAAGGAAATGCGATCGCACATAGTTGTTTGTTCTCTGTCAACAGTTCCGGCTTTTCTGCTTGGGGAACGTGAGTGCAAATCCCTTGAGAATCAAATTGCCACCCGTGATAGCTGCACGTTAAATTGCCAGTTTTATCGTCAATTCGACCTTCACTCAACGGTGCAAGACGGTGGGGACATCGATCTAAAAAGACTTGAAAATTTTCAGATGACTTTGGTTTCCAAATGACCAAACGGAGTCCCAAAAGCTTGACTGGTGTTGGTCGCGTTGAGTCAAGATCTTCTATTGGTGATAGGGGATACCAGTGTTGAAAAAAATTAAATTCGGATTGCATATCTACCATTGTGTTCGGTTTTGTGCATTTGCGAATATAGTTCGCGGCTATACAAACAAAACCCACCTACGTGGGTTTCAAAACCTTGATTCTTTAACTAGTAGTCCGCGCAGGCAGACTTTATTTGTATAGTAGCGACTTATATTCGCCCAGAACTTTTAAAACATTCTCTAAGCTCCATCATATCTAAATAATCGTTAGCAAATGCTTTCCGTAGAAGTGGGTAAGGAATAAATTCATCATACTTTTGCATCTGCGGTGCTTCAGAAGTACTGACTAAAGCTGCATTGGGAATTCTTTGCTCGCATAGGGAAAGAATTTCCGATTGCAAATATTTTAATTTTTCTGGCGCTAGTTTTATTATTAAAAAATAAGGATTATTGCCACTCATACTTTTAATTTCTAGAGATTCCCGACAAAAAGAGTTCAGCAATCTTTCTAAAGTTCGATAAGCAACAGTCCCCATCCAAGGAAAAATACAACACTTACCTTTTTCTAATTGCACGATATAACTTGTATCCAATCCAGAGTCTTTTGCCAATTTGCGAGCCGAATGCAATCTTTGTAAGGCATTTTTTTGTAAATAGCTATATTCTGTCTCTTCACACAAAACTTGACGCATTCTTTGCAAAACTTTTGTATGAATAGTGCTACTACCCCCACGCCAGTAAATACTTGATTGACCTTCTCCCTGTTTTACCAAAACAATCCTTTTTTTGAAATCAACTTCCGTAACTTCCCAAGTTCTACCCGCCAAAGCGAAGACATTTCCTACAGGGATTGGTGTAGAGATACTGCCAATGTCCGTATTACCCTGTTTGACAGCATACTCCCGAGCGTCAGAAAAAACAGCATAAAATTGAAATTTTCCAACAACTTTTTCCCCTGTCAAACCAAGAATTACGTTACCTTTTTCCGTTAACTGGACATGATTGATGTCAATTAAGTAATTTATTAATAATTTAAAATCTTCTCTAGAAATATTGCCAAAAATGGGCAAACTTAAAACTTTTTTTGCCAAGTGAGAAGGTGACATTTCACCTTCAGATAATAAAATACTCATCATTTGTTGATACAACAAACTCACGGGATATTTAGGATTCTTAATTGGCTCAATCCAACGCTCCTCTAAATAAAGTTGAATAATAGCAATACACTGTAAAAGTTGCCAAGGGATTTGTTCTGGTAAAGACTTTTCCGAAGAGATCTCCTCTTCAGCACAGACAAAACGCATATCAGCCGCTTCTCCTCTTCTCCCAGTACGACCCAACCTTTGTAAAAAACTAGCAACAGAAAAAGGAGATTCCAACTGAATGACACGTTCCAAATAACCGATATCGATACCCAATTCCAAAGTTAAGGTTGCAGCTGTGACAGCCGGACGATTGGGTTCGCGCATAGCACTTTCAGCCGCTTGACGCAAACGAGCAGAAATACTGCCATGATGGACGTGATAAATATCGTCCTCCCCCTCCTCACGAGCAATTTTTCGCAATGCTCCAATAACCGATTCCGTCTGAGACTTATTGTTAGCAAAAATCAGACACTTTCGCGACTGACTCAAATTAAAAATATAGCGATCGCACTCACCTAGCTCCTCCTCTCTTTCCTCAGCGCCCTCAGCGCCTCTGCGGTTTATATCACCAACATAAAAATGCTCCACAGCCAACTTAATTTGACGCTTCCCCACCTCCATTTTTGGAGTAACAACCGCTCTTTTAGTCCCAGAGCGCAACCACTCCTCAGCCATCGAATAATCCCCTAACGTCGCCGACAACCCAATCCTGCGAGGTTCTTTATCAATTACCCTCTCCAAGCGCGTCAACTGGCAAAGAATTTGACAACCACGTTCCGAACCCATAAAGACGTGAATTTCATCAATAATGACAAACCGCAAATCTCCAAACAGACGAAACAATTCATTGTGTTTGTTAATTAACAAACTTTCCAAAGATTCCGGCGTAATTTGCAAAATTCCTCTAGGGGTTTTCAAAAGCTTGTTTTTATGACTTTGAGAAACATCACCATGCCAACAGCAAACAGGTATTTCCGCTTCTTTTAACAAGTCATTCAATCGTTCAAATTGATCGTTAATTAGAGCTTTAATAGGACCAATATACAAAGCTCCAATTGTAGTCGCAGGATTATCGTACAATTCAGTCAAAACAGGTAGAAAAGCCGCTTCTGTTTTTCCCGCAGCTGTTCCAGCCGTCACCAGCAAATGAGCATCAGTGTTAAAAATGACTTTACAGGCTTCGATTTGAACTGGTCTTAATTCAGTCCAGTTGCGATCGTAAATATATTCCTGAATAAAGGGTGCAAGTTTGGAAAAAATAGTCTCACTCATTTCACAGACTTATTTCTGCAACATCATCATCTTCATCTACATTGATATTTATATTTTTTCTGATAGAAGTCGGTTTAAAATCAGTGCCATGGATGAGTGTTTTAAAAGTAAAATTGGGATTTTGGTAGAGAACATTTACCACACTAATAAAATCCCGTACAATTTCACCAGGAGTCAGCAAAGCTTCAGCACCTAACCGACTGACAATTTCTCGGACAAACTCTTTCAAGTCTCTATTTGTCAAAGTTTGCTCGTAACCATAATTAAATGCATGAATCTCAGCTAATCTTTGCAAAAGGATGAGAATTTCCTCTTCTACAAGCGGATTCAGACGCAGTACGGGACCCAAAAATTCCTGTACTCCAGCTTGTGACGCAAAACGGCTTTCTTTGGTACGTCTTCGCCAAGCAGAATCAGAAAAAAGTCCCCGATTGGGATCTTCTAAAAATCTTGTCGTTCCACCAATAATAATTCCAAGATGTTCTGCCTTACATTGCATGGTGTCATTAAACATTCCCAACAATCTGTTGTAATTTTTTTCACGGGTTACTGTAGTCGGTATTTTGTACAAATACACGGCTTCATCAAGCAGAACAATAAGCCCTTTATAACCAATTTCAGCAACAAACTTGGCTAATAACTTAAGGTAGTCATACCACGTTTCATCATCAATAATAACGCGAACTCCTAAGGCTGCTTTTGCCTCAATTTTTGTAGTAAATTCCCCCCGCAACCACTTGAGAGCAGCATTTTTTAAATTATCCTCATCCAATCGATAGCCCCGCCAGTAAGCGACAATAACGCTCCCAAAATCAAAACCATGAACTAAATCTTCGATATACTGAACTACTTCTCGAATTTTCTCTTCTACTTTGTCGTCAAAACCTTCATCATTGGGACGCATTCCACTTTCTTTTGCGACCTCTTGTTGGATTTTGTTAATCCATCCTTCTAAAATAGAAACTAAAGCACCACCATCAGGGCGAGTTTTTGTGGCGAGGTGACTCATTAATTCTCGATAGGTTGCCAAACCTTCGTTATTACTTCCAGCAAGCCGGCGTTCCAGGGATAAATCAGCATCAGCAACTACAAAACCTTGCTCCATAGCATAGCTGCGGACTAACTGTAGCATGAAGCTTTTTCCAGAACCATAGTTACCAACTACAAAGCGAAATGCTGCTACACCCTCGGCTATATCATCAAGATTTTGCAATAAACTTTTCAGTTCTTTTTCTCTTCCTACTGCTATATGCTCTAACCCCAATCTCGGTACGACTCCCGCACCTAGAGAGTTCATTAAAGCAGTAGATACTTTTTTTGATATTTTCAGCTTTGCCATGTAAATCACCTCGTTCTATTCTCGTTATTTGGTTGAGATCCAGTGACGAGAATATAAATATGTAGATGCCTTTAATTTCTTGAGGTTTGCCTAGCCATTATATCTTGATGGATTGCGATCGCTTTTTTGACATCTGTTATGTACTCTTGATAAATTACAGGCTTGTCTGATGCTGTATCAATTAACAGTTCACCAATTGTATCTCGAGCGAGTTCGTTGATAGAGTCAATTAGCAAATTTGGCATTGTGATGTTGTCTTCTGCGATCTTTTTTATTGTAGGATTGGGGTTCTCTTGTTCTAGTATAGCTGCTAAAACCTGAATTTCATAATTTGGGAGCTTTTCTACGAGTTTAGCCCATTCTTCCGATGAATCTTCCAAATTATCTGCTAAACTATTTACTGGTTCTAAAGAATCCATAAACTCAGAGAAGGGGAAAAACTCTGCTTCTCTGTTTTGCTCATTATTATCAAAAGTTGGATCGGAAGTTAAAGTTTCCATTTGTTGGAGCAGTTCCCAGACCTGGTTTTGTAATTGGTCGCGTTCCTCAAGAAGTAATGAAACTTGTCCTTGTAACTGTTCTAGCTCTCTCCGTTGCTCCGTGAGTTCTTCATGTAAAGAATTTAAGCTTGCTTCTATGCTTTCTCGCTCAGCTTTTTTAGCTGTCAGTAACAAAGATTGCTGTTGTTCTTGCACTTCCATCTCGTGAATTTCAATTCGCAACTCATACAATTTTTCTTCGAGTGGTGGCTTGAGTCTGTTAAGCAGGGTAATACTACTTTCTAGTTCTTGTTTTTGTTGTTGAAGTTCAAGAAGCTGATTTTGTAAATTTGTCACCTCAACACGAGACACATTGCAATTTAATTCCAAACGGCGTTTTTCTGAAGTGAGAGCAGAGAAAGAATGATTCAAGTCTACTTTTGTCTTATCTAGTGTATGTAGCTCGTTTTGAAGATAATTAATTTCTGCTTCTAACTTCTGCTTTTCTATGAAAAAAGAGCTAAGTTCTCGATGAAGACTATCTCTTTGAGTGCGACGTTCTACAAGCTGATTTTGTAATTTACCGGATTCTGAATAAAGTAAAGCATTATGTGCTTCAAGTTGCTTAATTTCTGAAACAATGCGAAATTTCAGCCCTTCAAGTTCTTGAATTCTCCTTTGGAGAGAATCTAAAACAAGCATTTCATTGTTTCGGCGTCGTTTATCTACAAAAAATGCAGCTAGATAAGTCGCAGGTACGGTGACCAAACCTGTAACAAAGGCTTTATTAAAATCCCAACTCAGGAAGAGGCTGAGACTAAAACTGACGCCAAAAGCAATTATACCTATAATAAACCGATTGCTGACCATCGCTGATTGGTGACTGCTGGTTTTTAACATAGTTATAGTTAAGGTTTTAAAAAAGAGGATTGGGGAAGGTAGGAGTCCCCTCTGGGGATAAGGGGATGGGGGAATTGGGGGATTGGGGGATTGGTCATCGATTTTTTAGTCCCCAGTCTCTAGTCCCCCATCCCTAGCTCCCAGTCCCTAGATAGTGCCAAATCTGATTTTAAGAAGTCAACAAACTGTCGTGCTGTCCTTCCGGAACGACCGTTATGACGGGTCGCCCATTGCAAAGCTTGACGTTCTAAGTCCTCCTGAGATATTCCAATTTCAGCTTTGAGTGCAAGATGACGGACAATTTGCAAGTAAGTTTTTTGATCGGCTGGTTCAAAAGTCAAAGTCAAACCAAAGCGATCGCTAAAAGAAAGCTTTTCCTGCATGGTATCCCAAGCATGAATTTCGTCATTTTCCTTAGGAGAGGGTCTATCGGCAAAAAATTCTCGAATTAAGTGACGGCGGTTCGAGGTGGCGTATACGACGGCATTTTGAGGTCTTGCTGTCAAGTTCCCTTCTAACACCACTTTGAGCGCTTTAAACGCATCATCATCTTCCTCAAAAGAAAGGTCGTCAACAAAGATAATAAATTTTTGTGGTAAACCGCGTAACTGTTCCACAATTTTTGGTAAATCTTTTAATTCAGATTTTGCCACTTCCACCAAGCGTAAGTTTTGTTCGCCATATTCATTTAACAAAGCTTTGACTAAAGACGATTTTCCCGAACCACGGCTCCCGTACAGCAGTACGTGTAAGGCGACCTGTCCTGATAATAAAAACTGAGTGTTTTTTAACAAAGCTTCCTTTTGAGCCTCATAACCGGTCAATTGATTCAAACGAATTGGATCGGGATGGTATATTCCAACAAACTGTCCTGCTTCCCAGCGCAAAGCTTGACACTCTGCCAACAAACCAGTACCGGATTTACGATAATATACAGCCAATTCTTCAACTGCGTCAGCCCAATTTTCTAAATATTGTAGTTTTTCTATTACGGGTAATTCCTTATCTCCCACCGCCTCCTCTGGCTCCACATACCACACCACTGGTGATATAGGTAAATATGCTCCGGCTTGCACCCACTCACTTAAAGTCGCGCTACTGCACTCATAAAGACGTTGCAGCGCTTGTAAATCGTGCTCTGCTGCTGCTATCAAAGAATATGGCATTTTCTCGAATTCTTGCTTTTGAGCAAGTCGAGAAAAAGGATTGTCATCTCTAAGGATTTGAGTCACGAGATAATCTTCCCAGTTTTGACCTCTTGCAGCTAAGCATTTGAAATAACTGCCGTAGGCTTGAAGACAACCTCGCGCATCCGCATCAATATAGCGTATAGCTTGCAACAAATCAAGAAATGCTTTCCCCGCTTCGCCGTGAAGAACAGATTGGTAGAGTAAAAGGGATGCTGCTTGACGTTGGAGAAACTGAACCTTTGCAACTACTTGATTATCCATCAATTAATACCATTTTGGATGCGTGGATGCGTAGATTTTGGATTGATAAAGCCTTGCTAGAGCTTATTTTTATCCAATGATCTGTAGCATTCTTTTTTCAGATTGGTATATTTTAATGTGATGTTGGTTGAGAGTTATGGTAGATTTTCTGCCGATGCTTGCAGCAAAATCAAAATCTACACAGGTTTTAACAATGACTTTAGGTATTGTTGCAGCGCTTGCCTACGGCATTTTAGTCATTTTTGGTGGTATTATTGGCTACTTCAAAAGTAGTAGTACGATTTCGCTTGTAAGTGGTAGTTTGAGCGGTGTCTTACTGCTTTTCGCGGCTTTTGTCCAATTTCAAGGACAAAGTTGGGGAGTGATTTTAGCGTCTGGTATCACTGCCATTTTAGTTGTTTTCTTCGCATTCCGATTAGCTAAAACGCGAAAGTTTATGCCTGCAGGATTGATGATTACCCTAGGTGCATTGGCACTGGCAATTATGGTAAAGCAATTGGCAGCGTTGAAGTGAATTAGGACTCGCTCCGTAAATTTTGATAAGTCCTAAAAACTTTCTATCACCTCGTCACCTCGTTCCCAGGCTGAGCCTGGGAACGAGTGGCAGGCGGAAATTTGTAAAACTTAATATTAATTCAATAGATTTACCGATGCAATACTTTTTCCTCACAAGTTTCTCATATTAATTACCTACATTGGAAGCATAAAAGTAGAGCCCGCGTACAAGTCCCGATAAAGGGCTCGTAGGGTAAGCGAGAGGAATTATGAAAACTATTGTTAATTTAACTTTGGCTGCTATTGTTAGAGAAATTGATGCGGTTCTTGAAACCTATCCCCATCATCCCTATCAAAAAGCTTTTTCGATTCCCGACCTGCGCCAAGAACTGACTGCTCGTGTTCTGAGTCAAATCTCTAATTGCTATGTAGTTGTCGATACTCCTCAAAAACCATCATCCATTAGCCTGAATTCATTGCCTTGTTCTTTGGACGAAAAAGAATGTATTAAAGGCTTAATTCATCGGGAAATTGAAAATATTTGTCATAAAAACGAAGAAGAGCTAAGCCGTCAAATAACTGAAGAACTTGACCCTAGCTTTGCTCCTTCTCATTGGTTTGGTTGATGATTAAATACAAATTTCTGCTTTCACTACAGAAGCTTCAGAACTGCGATAGATATGGAAACCAAGTTTTTCACAAACTCTTTGCATACCGTAGTTTTCTGCCAAAATTTCGGCAGAAATTCGCTCTAACTTTTCATCGCGACCAACTTGTATGAGTTGTCGAACTAACTCCGTTCCCAATCCGCGACACTGATATGGGTCACTCACAAGCATGGCAAATTCTGCTTCATTTTTGCCGTGCAATTTGCTCAACCGCCCAACTGCTAAAATCTGATGTTCTCCAGTTTGGGGATTGATATAATCGGCAACAAGTGCCATTTCGCGATCGTAATCAATGAAACACATCCGCGTGAGCCGTTCGTGAGCCACTCTAGATTTCAACTTAATCATGTGGAAATAGCGAAAATAAACGCTTTCTTCAGATAAAGTTTTGTGAAATTTTACTAACAAAGGTTCATCTTCTGGCTGGATGGGGCGAATGGTGACTGGAGTACTATCTGCTAATGTCCAAGGAGCCACATATTGGGTTGGATAAGGTTTAATAGCAAGCTTTGGTAGTTGCTCTAGATCCGTATCTGCATCGTGTAAAACAATACGAGCATCTAAAGCAATCAGAGAAGGGTGTGGGGAATTTTCATTTCCTGCTACGGGTTTTGCCAATAAGGGATTAATATCAATTTCTTTAATCCACGGTTGCTCGACGACAAGTTGACTAAATCTCACTAGCAGTTGCTCTAATGCTCCCATATCGACTGCTTCCCGCCCCCGAACTCCTTGGAGTGCTTTGTAAATTCGGGTTTGCTCCATCATCCGGCGTGCTAACGTACTGTTGAGTGGTGGAAGAGCGATCGCGCGATCGCTAAATACCTCTACAAGTTGACCACCCGTACCAAACACTAACACCGGACCAAACTGCGGATCTATACTGCTACCAACAATTAACTCATAGCCATCAAGTTTGACCATGGGTTGTACGGTGACTCCTTCAAAGAGAGGAGAGGGGGAGGGGGGTGTGTCTGATTGTCTTCTGCTTTCTGCCCATTTACCAACAGAAGATTGAATGGAACGGTAAGCACTCCGAACTTCGTCAGCGTCGGTAAGATTTAACTTCACGCCACCAACATCAGTCTTGTGAGTAATGGTTTTGGAAAGTAATTTAACAACTACAGGGTAACCAATCGCTTCTGCACAAGCAACTGCTTGCTCTTCACTTGTAGAAATACACGTTTGTACTGTAGGAATGCCGTAAGCTGCTAGCACCTGTTTTGATTCAAACTCGGTGAGAAGAGCTCGGTTTTCCTGTTGGGCGTTTTGAATAATTTGTTCAACTTGAGTGCGGTTGAGCACACCTTCCCCAAAAGCACACGGTAAAACTGGCGTTTCGTAAATACCTCTTAAGTTATAGCTATACTTCCACATATAGCTAAATGCTCGAGCTGCCGCATCAGGATAATTATAAGTGGGAATACCTGCTTGATTGAGAATACTTTCACCTTCTGCTACATCGGTTCCACCCATCCAACTGGCAAGAATGGGCTTACCGCGCAGGGATGTTGTTTGTAAAGTCGCTACAGAAGCTTGAAACTTTTTGGCTGTTTGGCTTGGGTCGGTCATAGCCTGAGGCGTGAGTATGACTAACAATCCATCACTGTTGCGATCGCCCGCAGCAATTTCCAGTGATTGAATATACCGTTCTGGATCGGCATCACCCAAAATATCGATAGGATTGCTGTGACTGCCATGTGGTGGCAAGATCTTTTCTAAAGCTGAGTGCGTATCGGGAGATAAATCTGCCAATTCTCCACCACTACCAATAAGAGCATCAGTTGCTAGAACACCCGGTCCTCCAGCATTGGTAATAATTGTGAGGCGCGGTCCTTTTGGACGGGGCTGCTTTGCGAGCACCTCTGCCATATCAAACAAGTCGGCGATACTATTCACTCGCAGTACGCCACAACGACGAAACGCAGCATCTAGAACAGCATCACTACCAGCTAAAGCCCCTGTATGAGAAGCGGCTGCTTGTGCGGCGGCTTCAGTACGACCTGCTTTAATCACAATAATTGGTTTTGTAAGGGCGACTTCCCGTGCTGCTGAAAGGAACGAACGGGCGTTCCCAATAGATTCCATGTAAATCACTATGCTTTGTGTTTGCGGGTCATCACCGAGATAGTAAATCAGATCGCCCCAATCTACATCCAGCATGGAGCCAATGGAGACAAAAGCACTAAAACCTACATTTTCACGTCTGCTCCAATCCAAAATAGAAGTACAAAGTGCTCCACTTTGACTGATAAAACCAACCGTACCGGGTCGAGCCATGCCATTAGCAAAGGTAGCATTTAAACCCGTAATGGGATTCATAACACCCAGACAGTTAGGTCCGATCAGTCGCATTTTACCCTGGCGGACTTGTTCGAGAACTTGCTGTTCCAATTCAAAGCCAGCCGCTCCTGTTTCCTTAAAACCGGCTGATAAAACGATTGCGCCCTTGACTCCCGCACCAACACATTGACTGATGATTCCCGGAACCGTAGGAGCTGGTGTCGCAATCACAGCTAAATCTACTTGTTCTGGGACTTCCGCAATGTTGGGATATGCTTTAATTCCCAAAACATTACGGCGTTGCGGATTGACGGGGTATACCGTACCGCCAAAAGAATTACTGATGAGATTCCAAAGTACGGTACGTCCAACACTCCCCGGTCTTTCTGTTGCTCCAATGACTGCGATCGCTTTGGGTGTAAAAATAGCATCCAGAGGGCGGTATTCCGAGCGGAGAATGTCGTATGCTCGGTCTGGCGTGCGTTCCGTTAACTGTTGCATGATGGAAATTCCTTGTTTAAGCTTTGTAAAGACACGCCATAGCGCATCTTTACAGGCGTCCTAATTTGTTGCTAATTCAGTCGTAGGTGTTGCTATCGATTCTTCATGGAATGGAGCCGCACTTTTCTTACAGCCCAAGTAAGCCAAAATATACAATTCCTTCAGGTCGTCAATCAGAGGATAACGTGGATTTGCTCCGGTGCATTGGTCATCAAACGCACGTTCCGCCATTTCCTCAACTTTGGCATAAAACTCTTGTTCGGTCTCGTTAAGAGTTTCTTTAATCGTGCTGGGAACTTCAACTTCCCGCTTCAAGTTTTCCACGGCTTCAACAAGTTTCTCCACTTTTTCCTCAAGAGTATTGCCACCCAATTTTAGATAATCGGCAATCTCTGCGTACCGTTCTTTGGCATGAGGATATTTATATTGTGGGAAGATAGCTTGCTTAAAGGGTATATCTGTAGCGTTGTAGCGGATCGTGTGAGAAATCAGCAGTGCATTTGCCAAACCGTGAGGAACGTGGAAAGTCGATCCCAACTTATGAGCCATGGAATGACAAACTCCCAAAAACGCATTTGCAAATGCCATTCCAGCAATTGTAGCTGCATAGTGGACTTTCTCTTTTGCCTCTGGGTCTTTAGCACCGTTCTTATAAGAACGTGGCAAATACTTAAACAGTAGCCCAATAGCCTCAAGCGCCAACCCTTCTGTAAATTCCGTTGCTAAAACCGATACATAAGATTCGAGAGCGTGGGTGAGAGCATCCAAACCACCGTAAGCTGTGAGTTGCTTGGGCATGCTCAGCACTAACTCAGGATCGACAATTGCCATGTTTGGAGTCAAGGCATAATCAGCAAGAGGATACTTCACTCCCACACGGTCATCTGTAACCACTGCAAAGGGTGTCACTTCCGAACCCGTTCCAGAAGTCGTGGGGATCGCTACCATTGTTGCTTTTTGACCCAGTGCGGGGAGTTCGTAAACTCGCTTGCGGATATCCATAAACCGCATCGCCAACCCTTCAAATTCAACTTCTGGATGTTCGTACATCAACCACATGACTTTAGCAGCATCCATGGGCGAACCACCACCAACAGCTATAATCACATCTGGTTGATAGTTTCTAAGTAAAGCAAGCCCCCGCTCGACATTGGAGAGTGTAGGATCGGGTTCAACATCGTGGAAGATATCGTAACTAACTCCGATTTGATCTAGAACTTTAGTTACCTTCTCTAAGATGCCTAAATTAAATAACGGTTTGTCAGTGACGATAAAAGCTCGTTTTTTATCAGCTAGCTCGCGCAATGCTACAGGTAAACAGCCGTACTTAAAGTAGATTTTGGGTGGTACGCGGAACCAGAGCATATTTTCCCGTCGTTCTGACACCGTTTTAATATTTAGTAAGTGGTGAGGAGCTACGTTATCTGAAACTGTATTCCCGCCCCAAGTCCCACAACCTAAAGTTAACGAAGGATCGAGTTTAAAGTTGTAGAGGTCGCCGATCGCACCTTGAGAAGAAGGAGTATTGATGAGCAGTCGTGCTGTCTTAAGAGTGTTCTCAAAGTAAACAATATCATCTAGATTCGCCGGGTCTGTATAAAGGACTGCAGTGTGTCCGGGACCGCCAAAAGCCACCAACTTTTGAGCTTTTTGAACTGCTTCGTGGTAGTTTCTGGCTCGATACATTGCAAGTATTGGCGATAGCTTCTCATGAGCAAAAGGTTCGTGACTCCCAATGTCTTCTACTTCAGCAATTAAAACTTTGTAACTGGTGGGTAGTGGACAATAGACTTGTTCGCCATGATTTGCGATCGCAACCCGTTTTAGGTCAATTCCTGCCAAATTTGCAAGAGACTCTACCGATTGTCCGACAATCGCTGCATTCAAACGACCCTCTTTAAGCACTAAATTGCCTAATTTTTCTTTTTCTTCCCCTGTCAAAACATAAGCACCACGACGGATAAATTCTTGTTTAACTTGCTCGTATACTGAATCCACAACGATGACAGACTGCTCGGAAGCGCAAATCATCCCATTATCAAAGGTTTTACTGATCGTAATCGAGCTAACTGCCGTTTGAATATCTGCAGAACTATCAATGACAGCTGGAGTGTTTCCAGCACCTACACCCAATGATGGATGTCCCGATGAATAAGCTGCTTTCACCATAGCGGGTCCACCCGTTGCCAAAATCAGCTTCACTTCAGGGTGTTGCATTAATGCTTTCGAGAGTTCCACCGTCGGTTCATCAATCCAACCAATGATATCTTCAGGCGCACCTGCAGCCACAGCCGCCTCTAGAATTATTTTTGCCGCTTCTATAGTGCAACGAGGCGCACGGGGGTGAGGAGAAAAGATAATGGCGTTGCGTGTTTTGAGAGAAATTAGAGCTTTGAAGATAGTGGTTGATGTTGGGTTGGTGACAGGAACAATTCCAGCTACGATCCCTACTGGTTCCGCAATTTTTTGAATACCAAAAGATTTATCGTCTTCAATAACGCCACAAGTACGTTCTTGCTTGTACTTGTTATAAATATATTCAGATGCAAAGTGGTTTTTAATAACTTTGTCTTCTACAATGCCCATGCCTGTTTCCGCAACCGCCATTTTTGCTAGGGGTATGCGTTGGGCGTTCGCAGCTTGAGCCGCTTTTTTGAAAATTTGGTCTATTTGCTGTTGAGTGTAGGTGGCAAAGACTTCTTGAGCTGCTTTAACGCGTTGGATAAGTTGTTCTAGTTCTTCGAGATTTGTAACTCTCATAGTTTGTTTGTGTCCTTTGTGAAATATTTGTGGAATATTCACTTGCCTCACCTGTAAAGTTAGAAGGCAAAATTGAGGAACTTGTGAAGAATTAGTACTTAACCAAATTCATTGTGAGGCGCTGAACGATCCCCGATTGTTGAAAGGATCTGAACACGCACGTTGGCGAAAGAAATAGGTACAATCCCTATTAACTAGGTACTGACAGGCGTCATAGTACCTATTTAAAAAGGAAACGTTTTATTATTACGCCTTTCTGCGCTAAGCTTAACGATTTTTGTAGGGTTGGCAATGCCAGCCCTATGCCCATAGGTAATCTCTTAGGTAGGCAGGGACTCACCAATCTCTAGATTAAGGTGCCAACAGATAGAAACCAGGTTTTGGGCTGACCACGCGGGTACTCTGGAAAACCGGGTAAGTACTTAGGTTGAATTTAGACAATGATACCATAACTACAGAAAACCTTTTAAGAAAAAGTAAAAAAATATACCATATTTTTTGAGATAAACCTGGGTATTGAGAAATAAGAAAGACAATGATGTTCGCGAGCGATCGCATTAAAGATTCATTTCTAAAAAACTGACTTTTCTACGACCATACTTTTTTCAAGATTTTAGTAACATAAGACACATTATCATATGAATTTTTATTACCAAACACCTTCATGTAAAGAAAATATTTCAGTCAAGTTAAGCGTTGCTACTTTCATATTTTCTTTATTAAGGATTTTTAAACACTTAGGATTTTGGTATTTTTTTCTTTATTTTTCTAGATATTGATTGAATTTCTGACATAAAAGAAGTTCAGTTATTATCCCGATTTAAAAAGATTTTTGCCAATGTTAGTCTTGATTCAGTTGAGAGACATCAACTAAAAAGTTTTTTTAAATAATTGGGAAGTGAAAAATGATTAAGCGCACAGTGACTAAATTTTTGTTTGCTTCTACAGCAGGATCTATGATTGGTTTAGCAACAATTATTGCATCAATTAGTAGCTCTGTTGCCGCCGTACAAACTTTGGCTATCAATGCTCCAGATAAATATTCAATATCACATATCGTTTTGTTCTTACAGTCCCCTTCTGGAACAATTAGCAGAGTGAAAATTGATAATTTTCCTGATGGGATTATGAGTTATGACCCAAATAAAGTTTTGAGTCAATATCCCAATACTCAATTAGTAGCTTACTCAGTTAAAGCAGGAAATAATAAATTCAATGAGACAAGCGATGCATTGCCAGTCATTATTGATAGCAGTGTACAAATGAGTCAACTGCCGATCGATAAGGAGGCACAAAAAAACACTACAGTATACCAATACACAAAATATCCTACTGGTAGCAGCACTATTCCTGTAGTTTCCAATCCAACTCCTGAAAACAACACTCCTGTAGTTTCCAATACTCGCATCATACCACCTTGCCCCATAATCACTCCAATTCAGTCCCCAATCCTCATTCAATTCCTTTCCATTGTATTGATAACCATTCTCCGTGCCCGATTGTGCAATCCAAGCTCCCTTCATTTCCATCCCAAAGGGATAATAATGATTCTCTTGCAGCAGTTGTATCGCCGTCCCATTGGCCGCAAAACTTACTCGGCTATTGCCCAAATGATCCTTGAGGGTGTATTCGTACTGGAACACCCCACCTCCAATGGCTACTATCCGCCCTTCGGCATGGTAAATCGCCTCCAGATTCGCTCCCGTGTACTCAATCCCCATCACGTAGCGCTTGTGCGTGGATAATGTGGCTCCGGTATACACCTGTTTTTCCAGTTTTTCACCTGCGGCGTTGTACACGATTTCGATTTTGTTGTTGGGTGTGACGTTTGTAAAAGTAAAAACGTCGGGGAGGTTGAGTGCATTGTAGGCCACGGTCATATCCTTGTGCTCATCCGAGGTGAGGTTGCCTGCATTGTCGTAGCCGTAGTAGAAGCTACCCGATCCCTTGGGTTTGAAGCCGTAAGGGCGGTTGGTGGCGTTGGCCAAGTCAAGTACCCGATTGAGGCGATCAGGATTGTTGGCATCGTAGTAGTACACCATTTGATCAATCAAGGCATAGGTGGTGCCCGTGGTTAGACCCCGGCGGTAGTACTGGGTGATGTTGCCATTCAGGTTGTAGTTGATATTCGACTCGGAGTATTTGTCGGTCATCGTTGGGGAGCCAGAAGTACGTTCCCAGAAAGGAGCACTTTTGAGTCGATTGGCGGCATCATAGGTAAAGTGGTAACCCTGGATGTCGCGATAAGTACCCAGTGGGGCGCGCCAACTCAAGCTGGCAATGTTGCCATTGTACTGTGGGGTTTCGGTATAGTCGGCAGTTTGGTAGGTCATGCGCATGCTGAAGGCGTCGGCTACATTGTCGCCAGCCTGGGTACTGCAATTGCTGATGTCATGATAGGGGATAAAATAACACCACGCAATTTTAAAAGTATATTGTTTGAAAATTTAACATTTACTACACCTAGCAAAGGCAAATGCTGCCAGGTTCACCCTGGCAGCATTCAGTCTTGTACTTAATTCTCCACCACCAACTTCCCATTCCTACTCACCTGCTCGTGCAAAAAAGAAGCAGGTCCGTCCAGCCATTCGTCTAAATCGAGTTCCCCGACATTGTTTACGATCAAGTCAGGTGCAAAAGCATAAGATTTTAAATCCTGG